>CAYZMI010000020.1:0-19262 GCA_964479475.1 uncultured Rhodospirillaceae bacterium
TATACTGAAGAAGCTTGTAAAATAATTAGTTGGGGGCTTTGCTCGTATCTCGGTACGGGCATACCGCAAAGCCGTCAGGGCGACTGGATTAACCACGTCATCGATCTTACCGACGTAACCTCAACTACCAAGCCTGACCTGGTTCATATCGTCAAGCGTAAGGAGCTGCGCAGCAATCATGAAGGCGGTGAACTGAGGTGGCACACGGATTCAACAGATATCATCGCGCTGTTTTGCCTGGCCAAGGCTAAGTCGGGTGGCGCTAGTAGACTGGCGAGCTCTGCCATGGTGCACAATCTAATCCGGGAACAAAGTCCCGAATGTTTGCGGGCGCTCTATGACGGCTACTATTACATGTCACTTGCCGATGACAACGATGACGGGGTACCCCAGGTCTCGCCAGAACGTGTTCCGGTCTTCAGGCGACGCGGACAGTCGGTGTCTTTTTATTATATTCCCCAAGTGGTGGAGCGCGCGATAGATGGGTCGGCTGTTTCCTACAGTCCGGTAGAAAATGATGCGCGCGATATAATACAGTCGGCGGCGAACACGCCGGGTGTTCCTCTGGATTTTATGCTCGAACCGGGTGATTTGGAGGTAGTCAATAATCGCATTGTGATGCATGCAAGGCGAGAATTTGAGGATTATCCCGAACTGGATCGGCGCCGTCACCTGCTGCGTCTTTGGATGGGAACCACGGAGGAAATGCAATCTGGCAACTTCCGCACGCCATCGGAGCAATATCGTGCGGGGTTAGTTCAGCAGCATCCGGTCTAACAATTTGTTAGTGCGTTCAACAAGGGGCGACGTCATGACCTATACGCTTAACCAATTCTGCGACGATTGCCATTCCGCCATCACAGCCGATGACGGTGACGGCAGCCGTGAATTGATTCGGCAGAATTTAGAAACATTATTGGCTAACGAAGATTTTGTCGCCGAGACCTGCAGCCCAACCGCCGAGCGGGGTATACATACCCTGTACCAGGATCCGGACCTCGGCTTCGTAGTTTTGGCCCACATTTATGATAAGGCGGTTGAGTCGCCACCTCATGATCATGGCTCGTCTTGGGCGGTTTATGGCCAGGCCGTCGAGCATACAGATATGACTATTTGGTCTGAAGCTGGCAAGGACGACGATGCCCCCATTTTGGAACCGGCCGAAACCTACCGACTAGATCCCGGCATGGCGGGAACCTTTAATCCGAGCCAAATCCATTCGATCAAATTTCCTGCTGGTGCGCGGTTTGTTCGCGTTACCGGGACCGATCTCAACACCGTCCAGCAACGCCGATTTGATCTGGCTAACAACAAGGTAGACTATTCCAAAGCGGTGCCGCGACCGAAGTAGGCCAGAGCTTCGCACGACCTCGTTGGATCAACTAGATAAAATATTTATTTTATTCCCAGAGGAATTCTTGTGAATTCACTGAATGTGCCAACCCCGGTACCTGACTCTTCGCGAAAGGGCTGGATCGTTGCTGGGTCCATGTTCGTCATGCTGGGTATTGTCATCGCGGGAAGAAATTCGCTTGGGCTACTGATGCCATTTTGGGAGAACGACCTCGGCTGGAGCTATGGGTTTGTTTCTAATGCTGGTGCTGTCACCCTGACGATTATGGCGGTGGTGGCACCGGCTGGCGGGATGCTGCTTGATAGGTTTGGCCCCCGAGTAATTTATGCCACTGGGATGACACTGATCGGTGTCGTCTTCGTCCTTTGCTCCTTCATGACTGAGCAGTGGCACCTCATAGTGGTGTTTAGTGTATTTGGCGGTATGGGATTTGCTGTGGTCTCGCCGTCGCTAGTTTCCGCTACTGTTGCCCGTTATTTCTATACGAAGGTAGGCTTAGCAACTAGCATCGCGGCGTCCGGCGCAACCGGTGGTCAACTTGCACTGATGCCGCTACTAGGGCTGATGGTAGTTAGCTTTGCTTGGCGGCCGAGCCTTTTGGTACTCGGCATCGCTATTCTGGTCACCGCGTTGGTGGTGCAGTTTTTAATTCGCGACACCGCCGACGACCAACAGACTATCAAGGACAATGGGGCGGTATCATTCCGGCCAAGCTTAAATTATTTGGCGAGGGATAAAACTTTTTGGTTGCTTACCTGCGGTTTTTTTATATGCGGGTTTACTACTGCAGGCGTGATCAAAATACACTTAATACCCTATGCGGTTTCCTGCGGATTTCCCCCTTTAGAAAGTGCGTTTGCATATGGTTTGCTGTCCTTCTTCAGCATGTTGGGGATGATTGGTTGCGGATATCTGACTGACCGCGTGAACCGGCCTATGCTTTTGGCAGGTATCTACTGCATGCGTGCACTGACATTCATATTGCTGATGCAAATTGCCGGCAGCCCAACGGCTTTATTTACGTTTGCAATCCTATTCGGTCTCTTTGATTATGCGACTTTTCCGGTGGTGGCGAGCCTGGTCGCGAGCCATATTGGTCGGCACATCATGGGGCTGACTATGGGACTGATTTTTGCGGGCCACTCGCTCGGTGGGGCCGTAGGTTCATTTGTGGGTGGTTATTTGTTTGACCTGTTTGGTCGGTACGACTGGTTGTGGATTGTTTCAGTAGCTCTGGCCGCGCTCGCGGGGTTGTTATCTATTTTGATTGCCGAAACTCATGCGCGTAATGACCATTATCTTCCCGTCCAGACGTGATGGTAGTCGGTCATTAAAAACTGAGGGGTAATTATTTTCCTTTACATTTGTCTGCTATAAACCTGCGCAAAACTTGCGGTGTACAGGTAGTGAGGGTTCGTAAAGAAGGACTGCAGATATTTACCTGTTTATGTCCATCGCTAGCCGATTTTATCCACCGGTCGAACATCGAAAGCGATGCTGATCCTTTCATTCGCTACGGAAACCGGGTTTGTGTGATGGAAAAAGAAGGATGGAAACAATATGAGTTTTCCCTCTTCCGGGCAAATTGGCATGATCTGTGCATTTGCATTAGCCCTATAAAGCTGTTGCGGTTCACCGAATACGAACCAACCTTTGCGCTCGGTGTCTGATTGATGAATGTCCGGAGGGACCTTCGGGTAGTAACAACCGCTTAACCAGCCGGTAGAATGTATATGGGGCACTTGATGTCCTTTTTCTGTCAGGACTAGTCCCCAAATATCGAGTTCGTAAACTTCCGGCTGTGATGCCATGAATGGGTGTGTGGAATTTTCAGGACACGTATTTATGTAGTCTGTAACGGTCTGCTGTAATACGGACTTCAAGTCTTGAAAGGGTTTGTTTGGTGTTGCGAGCAAATCTCCACTATGCATGCCTTCTCTGGTTGCATTGCCAGAAGGGGCGTAGCGAAGTGATGGGTGTTCTCGCAAATGTTGCGATAGAGTTTCATTGAATGCCTCAATATTTGCGTATCCTAGAGGGGTGTCAATAAAACGCTCTCGGGTTAGCAAGTCATAGTCAACTAGAGCTGACAATCCTTCCTTGTCCCCAACTTCATTCAACGCAACGGATTTGGTGGCGAGCGCCTGAATGTTACCAGGTTCGACCTGTAGACATTTATCTATGCTCACTAAGGCATCCACGGCGCGACCTGCGATAATCTGAGCGATAGACAAATTATTTAGAGCATCGATAAACGTTGGTTGAAGCGTAATTGCCTGCTGATAGCATTGTATAGCCTCTTCGATACAATCTAATTCGATCAAGGCAGCAGCTAGATTATTGCAAGCTTCACTGCTATGGGGGTCAAGCTCCAGTGCACGACGACCTATTTTTACGGCTTCATTAACATTTCCTGATTGCCGAAGGCAGTTACACAAATGGCTATATGCAGGCGCATAATCTGGCGCCATACTTATTGCTTGACGAAAACACGTAATCGCTTCGTCGCGGCGATCTTTCTTGCTGAGAAACAGCCCAAAATTACTTTGGATCAAAGGGTCTTTGGGGTCTAAAAAGACGGCCATACGGTAATGCGTATCTGCTGTTTGCAAGTCTCCAGCCATCTGTAAAACGTTTGCAAGATAACCGTGCGCTTCTGCATGATTTGGCTGCAACTGGACAGCGAACTTTAGCTGCTTCGTCGCATCACTGAGCTTTCCAATTTCCGCGAATGCTATACCGCCATAGACAAGCGCAGACAAATTTTTCGGGTCATCTGACAGGACTCGATGGTAAAGCGATATGGCTTCTTCATATCGTCCCGCACTTTGGAGGCGCATAGCACCTTGTAGTAAATTCGGATCTACCACCCCTGAAGGTATGCCCCCTTAATTGATAACTTGTTTTCCGGTGTAGCTAATTGTTTTTCACCGAGCGCCGAAGGAATCTGACAAAATTATGTTAGTCGATCAACACCAGACTGAATTTGACAGTCATCTATGTCTCCTGCTGCTTCTATGGAAGGTCACCTGGTAGCCTCGTGCCACTATGAAAATTTTCCTAACTCTTTCCCATGTTGATCTTTTAGTGAGAATACGGGGGTGCGGTCTCGAATTTGTCATTCCTTCGGTCCCATGCGATTTTCGCAAATTCAGCCTGTCGGTCGTTTCCGTTATTAAAAAATATTATTAAACAAAATTGACACCCAAATCCTAGCCGGTTGATGTTTTGTATTCGGTAATCCTGGCATCGCTCTTGAAAATTTACTGATACAATCATCCCGAGCACTATAAATGGGAGGTAAATATGGCTGATGCGTCGCATTCGTACCGGCTCAAAGGCAAACAGGTCTACCGGAACTTTACGCAAAACGAACTCAATATTCAGTATGATGCGCGCGGGACCGCTTCGGATGGTGACAAATATCGTAAATTTATTTCCGAAAATAGCGTGCGGGTGAGAGAAGAACTAGAGTGTCGAGTTGACGTTGCATTTGGGCCCTCCGAAGCAGAAGTCGTAAACGTATTTCCCGCGGAAAAGCCCAATTCACCCATCGTTTATTTTATTCATGGAGGATACTGGCGTTCTTCAAGCCAGAATGATGTTGATCTCTATGCAGAAGCATTTGTTCCGGCTGGCTGCGCTTATGTCACTGTTAATTACCTATTAGCACCAGAGGCCTCAATAGATGAAATCGTGAGGCAGTGCCGGTCAGGGCTAAAATGGGTCAACGATAACGCGCAATCATTTAATGGTGACAAAAATCAAATTTTCGTAATCGGCCGATCTGCAGGTGGGCACCTGGCCGGAATGATGCTAGCCGATGGTTGGCGTAAAAAGTTAGGCCTTCCCGATGACTTAATTAAAGGTGCGACAGTAATTAGCGGTCTCTTCGATCTTGAACCCGTGCGCCTTTCCAACGCCAATGAATGGGCGCAGCTGGACAAAGAGTCAGCCTACCGCAACAGCCCTGTCCATCACTTGCCTAATTTGGCTTGCCCGTTAATTGTTGCTTGGGGAGAAACCGAGACAGATGAATTCAAGCGCCAGTCTGATTTATATCGTATGGCATGGCAGTCCCGTGGTTGGCCCTGCGAACTCATGGAATTTCCCGGTAAGCATCACTTTGCGTCGATGCCCGACTTAATGTATCCCGATGAACCTTGTACTAAAGCAGTATTTGCGCAGATCGGAATTTAAACCATGATATCTTTCATGGAGAAATTTTAGTTGGTACTAGTTCTTATTGTCATAAGAAAATTTGTAAATGCCGGTCTATTTCGGACGACAGCCCTCCAAGATTATTCCCTACAAGAAATGATTTTGAATGGCGGTTATAAATTGCAAGGATTTGCTAACACATAGGTCTAGGGGGATCAGAATGGCAACATCAGTGACGGACCCGACTTGGATTGCTCCTGACGAGGTCACGCGTGAGCAATGTTTAACGGCGTCCCGGGAAGTCTTGGCGATGCCTGACATCGTCTTCAATGAATATGAAGATCTAATTCGTATACAGGCGGTCGGAATGGATTGGGATATTGGTGCGCAAATTTACGAACCCGAAGATCCCGAACAAATTTGCATTGGTGCAGATGGAAAAAAAGTTGGTGTCTACCTCCTTTCGGGGGGCGACGGGGACTTCAAAACAATGGCACCGGTGGCAAAATTACTAGCCGGAAAATTTGGTATGAAAGTCGCAACCATGACCTATCCCGGCCGCTTATATCTTGATGATGCCTCACGTCATTGGCCGGGTGATACAATCAATCCTGATGGTACAATTCGCACCCCCCAATGGCTGACTGATGAACATATAACGTCTGATCAATACGAGGTCATTAAGGACAGTTCTATCCGTGAAAGATATGGCACGCGAACTGTTTTGCATGCCAAGCCAGGAACAGCGTTTTGGAACCGACTAGCTGGTTGGCCGGCCGCATTTGAGGAGGGGGGTAAACAAGTGATGGCGCGCAATCTTCCAGAAGGTGAATATTCTATCTTCGTTCATGGACATTCGACTGGTGGCCCATTTGTGTTCATGCTGTCGCAACGCGTTCCAAATATTGCTGGTGTGATGGCGATCGAGAACTCTGCCTTTGGTTACATAAATGAAGCCAAACTTGCCAAAATAGGTTCTTTGGGGGCAATTGGTGATTTTGCAAAGCGAGTGACAGAGACACAGCGTCGCGATCCGTTTTATGAGCTGTATATTCGAACATGGCGTGACAAAGCCCGATATGTCGGCCCTGAAAAGCTTGGCCAAGACGGTGCGGTGGCGCTGATGCGGTTACCTTTGGTTATCGAAGAGGTGATGGAGCGCTGGGAAGCAGCAAAAATGCAGCCGCAATTCAAGTGTGAATACACCGTTAGCACAAACATTGAGCCATCGCTCGAAGCGGGGGCGAGAGCGGCCGCGGAACGGATGGGCTTGAACGAAGCAGATACTCAATTACTGGTGAATCAATTTCTTGGATACGGCCGAGAGCTTAAAGGGGAAAACGCCAAACCAGTTCCCCCGATCATATTTTGTGTTGCCAAGGACAGCCGTGATCATGGCGTCGATTCATATAAGAACTTAGTGATGCCTATGTATGCGGAGATGGATCCGGCCCCGAAAACATCTTTGATTCATTTTCAGGCAGGCGTCCACTCTTATTGGACAGATGAGGAAGAACTTCCATTGGGCATCGGGCCAGCTGTAGCCAAGATCTGGCACCAAGCTGTGACTAGGGGCTATTTTCTTGTCGACTAGTCAGACCCATCTGCTTTAGCAAATGCCTAGGGCACTACGGGCGTGATAGAATTTGTTGAAGTTAATATTCGATTAAATTGCTGACAGCTAATATTGTTACATTGATTGGTTAAGTGATTAAAATGCGTCGAAAAATTTCAGTTGCTTACATAATTCCTAACGTCGTTGCGAAGTGTTTCCAAAAAGGAATTTGTCGCAATTGACTGCGCTACCCGTGTATTGACTAGTGTTGCGACGGTCCTGACGATAGGGGGGTCGACTGGGCGGAATGTTACATCTTCAAGGGCTAAATCATTGGCTATTGTCTTGTCGACGAGGGCCACGCCTGCTCCGGAGCTTACCATCCGATAAAGAGAAGGGTGGGAACGCGCTTGTCCTATTATTTCTGGAATTACCTTTTCTTTTCGCAAACCCTTGGCGATGACCGAACCGTATTCGCTGTCCTCGGGTAAAACGAACATGCGCCTGCCATTGAGTTCACGAAGTGGAACAATTTTCTGATTTGTTAGCGGGTCGTCTAATGACATTGATAGCACGACACCGGTTTCGAACAAGGGCTCCGCCAGGATGAGAGAATCAGAAATTGTCGCAGACGCGATGCCTACATCGTAAGATTGAGAAGCAATACCCTGGGTTACAGCACGGGTCCCTGCGCTTTGTAGTTCCACCATGATCCCAGGATTTTGCTTGAGAAATGCACCCACAATATTAGCAACAAAACCATCAGCGTATTTGGAAAGGGCAATCACACGGACAGTACCGGTCGCATTTCCCTTTATGGCCTGCGCAACCTGCCCAATACGTTCCAGTCCGACAAATGAGCGTTTGACTTCTGCATATAGGGTGCGCGCGTCTTGAGTGGGTACTAGGCCTCTAGCACGGCGCTCAAATAGCTGAAACCCAACCGCGAGCTCCAAATCGCTAACTAAACGGCTTACTGCCGGCTGGGTTATATGTAAAACTTCAGAAGCAGCCGTAGCTGAGCCAAATTCCATAGCCGCGCGGAACGCCTCGATTTGCCGTAAATTCATACGCATGGGTGAAAGTATAACATTTGTGCATGGTTTATCTACCTAATACGATTGGCTTTTCCTAGGTAGATGTCTGAATATAAGGATACAGGTATTATTCGTACGTCTGAGTTAGGCTTATTTGATTCGTTATTATGCAGGGGAACCACGTTATGAAGATTTTGAGACTTGAAAACACCTCACCATTCCAGGGTCTCGCCGAATTGGTCGCAGACAAAGAGGGGTTATTCGAAAAAGAGGGCCTGAAGATCGAATGGGTCGATCGTATGAAAGGTATCGACCCGAAGGTTCATACTGATATCAATGACCCTAAGGGGCTAAATCCGCACTCGAGCCACGGTAAGATGTTTGAACAAGGTAAAGCAGACATGTACAACGCGTGCGAATGGGGCAACTATTGCCGTGTTCAGGATTCAAGTGTGCAATCAGGTCGTCAGGTAGGTCGCCGCGCGATTGTGACGTATGCGGGAATAGTTGTACGCCCTGATTCCGAAATTTATACACCACAACAGCTTGCTAATAAGCTGGTGGCTGTGCCGTTTTATTTTGGTACGCATTATCTTGCTCTTCATATGTTGGAAGGCTTTTTGCCGCGCGATCAGATTAATTTGTGCTCTGCGCCAAATGGTTCACGCCTACGTTTCGATTCTATGATGGCAGGCGAGGTTGAGGGCACGACCCTGACAGAACCATATTTAACTCTTGCGGAGAAGAGAGGCTGCAGAATTATTTGTTCTGCGTTTTACCATGGCACAGAAGTTGCTTCTGATAAAATTGACGCTGAAACCTATGCTAGTTTTAACAATGCAGTATGTGAGGCGGTGAAGCGCATCAATGCAAACAAGGAGAATTATCTTCAGTATTTCATAGATTGCCATAAGGATAAGGACCCCGAAATTGGTGAGCTTAAAGGTAGCGATATTCGGGCCAGTCGGATTGTGGTAGTTGACCCAGCACCAATTCCCGATTGGGAACTTGAAGCCACCGGCAACTGGATTAAAAGCTGGGGCATGTTGGAAGAGACAGAGAACCATGTGGATCTGGTCAATATGAATGTTCAGCAAGGCGGTCACGCTGCAGCTGAATAATCTTTACTGACGCCAATGCAGGCAGGGTATTTCTCTGCTTGTTGCCGGTTTCTGAGTAAAGGAAAAGGGGAATACTCCATGATTAAATTGACTTTGGAAACGACTGCACCTTTCCAAGGGCTAGCAGAACTGGTTGCTTACGAAGAAGGCTTATTTGAGAAGGAAGGAATTCAGATCGAATGGGCTGATCGCGAAAAAGGCGTTGATAAATCAGTAGAGCAAAACGTCACCAGCCCTGATGGAGTAAACCCGTTTGCTAGCCATGGAAAATTATTTGAGCAGGGTAAGGCAGACATGTACAACGCCTGTGAATGGGGCAACTATTGCCGTGTTCAAGACACTGCTCAAGGTGGTAGGCAACTCGGAAGGCGTGCAATAGTGTGTTTTGCGGGGCTGTATGTGCGACCAGATTCCAATATTTATACAGCGCAGCAATTAGCCAGTAGGCCTGTAGGTGCGCCCTTCTATTTTGGTACGCATTATTTAATCCTCCATATGCTGGATGGGTTCATGCCGCGAGACCAAATTAAATTGGTCCGCGCTCCTAATGGATCGAAATTTCGGTTTGATGCACTTATGGCTGGAGAATATGACGCCACGTGTCTGACAGAGCCTTACGCCAGTCTTGCGGAAAAACAAGGTTGTCGCATGGTTACGACAGCCTACCTACACGGTACGGAAGTCGCATCAGATAAAGTGGATACCGAAACCTACGCAAAATTTAACCGGGCGGTAAAAGAAGCAGTGAGGCGAATTAATGCTGACCGTTCTGCATATATGCATTATTTCCTTGATTATTATAAGGAGAAAGATCCGCGAATTGGGGCAATGGATGTGACAGATCTTCGGGAATCGCGGGTTGTAGTCGTCGACCCCGCTCCAATACCAGATGAAGAAGCCCAACGAACCGCGGAATGGATCAAGGGCTGGGGGATGCTTAAGGACACTGAAGATGCGACCGAGTTGATTAACATGGAAGTACAAACCGGGGCGCACGCGGCTGCAGAGTAGTCACTTCTATAAATTTTATTGAAAGGGGCGGGGTATTATAACCCGCCCCTTTTCAGTCGGGTCAATATAAGTAAAAGTATTTGACCTTGGTGGGTGACCATTAAGAAAAAAACTGATCACAAATTGTCAGCGGCGTTAAATTGTAACAAGTTATTGGGGTACTTATAGATTATTAGTGAAGGGACCCACGAGATTAGCGAAAAACAAATTAATAGACGGCAGAGTATCCCAGTCAAAATTGGTGGCGTGACCATCGGCGGCCAAGCACCAATCGTCGTCCAGTCAATGACTAACACCGATACTGCTGATGTTGCTTCGACCACAGAACAGGTAGCCCAGTTAGCTAGGGCGGGTTCGGAACTCGTTCGTATTACCGTTGATCGAGAAGAATCTGCTAAAGCCGTTCCTCACATTCGCGACGCTTTGATGAAGCTTGGCGTCGAGGTGCCCCTTATTGGAGATTTCCACTATATTGGGCACAAATTGCTGACGAATTATCCGGCTTGTGCGGAAGCACTAGCAAAATATCGCATCAACCCCGGTAACGTCGGTTTTCGTGAAAAACGTGACGTCCAGTTCTCTACAATGATCGAGGTGGCGCTTAAATATGATCGCCCGGTTCGGATAGGCGTTAATTGGGGCAGTCTCGATCAAGAATTACTTACAAATTTGATGGATGAAAATGCTTCTTCTCTCGTACCAAAAGAAGCATCAAACATTACGCGTGAAGCGATGATCCAATCCGCGTTACTGTCGGCGCAGCGAGCTGAAGAAATTGGTCTCGGTGCTGACCGTATCATAATTTCATGTAAGGTTTCGGACGTACAGGATCTGATATCCGTCTATGGCGAACTGGCAGACCGTTGTGAATATGCGCTACATCTGGGGCTTACCGAAGCTGGCATGGGGTCCAAAGGCATTGTTGCGTCGACAGCTGGAATGGCTGTGTTGTTACAGCAAGGAATCGGGGACACCATTCGTGTCTCGCTTACGCCTGAACCCGGTGGGGATCGCACCCGAGAGGTGGTGGTTGCGCAGGAATTGTTACAGACCATGGGGCTCCGCTCTTTCTTGCCCTTGGTTACGGCTTGTCCCGGATGTGGCCGCACAACGAGTACTGTATTCCAGGAACTGGCAAGCAAAATCCAAACCCATATTCGGGAGCAAATGCCTAAATGGCGTAGATATTATATTGGCGTCGAAGATATGAACGTTGCGGTGATGGGTTGCATCGTCAATGGGCCGGGTGAAAGCAAACATGCTGATATCGGCATTAGCTTGCCGGGCACCGGAGAAGAACCCTCGGCACCCGTCTTTATTGACGGACAAAAGGCGATGACTTTGCGAGGCTTTGGAATTGCAGAAGAGTTTCAGCAGGTCGTCGATAATTACGTCGATAATCGTTATGAAAAACGCGAGAGCTAGGATTTTGTTGATGGGTCGTAATTAGTATTCTTGTTGACGTCTTTGTCTTTGGCTTCGCGTTGGGTTAATAGGAAAGAGGACCCGACTATTATTGCACCACCGATCCATACCCAAATTACTGGCCATTCACTGAAAAACACCAGTCCAATAAGCGCAGCAATCGGCAAACGCAAAAAATCAAGAACAGTCACCACTGTCGCATCTGCTGCCGCATACGATCGTGCCAAGGTGCGTTGGGTTGCTGCTCCTAACGCCCCCATCGCAACGAGCCAAACGAACTGTTCAAAAGTCGGTGTTGCCCAGAAAAACACTGCGGCTATGAGTGCAATAGGTGCAACACATAGGCCTTGATATAGCGCGATGGTGTCCGGATGGTCAGTAAAGGAAAGAGACTTAATAAATATTGTGTTAAATACGGTCATGGCCACGCCCCCTATGGCGAACAGTACGCCAATATTTACCTCTTCAAAGCCCGGGCGAATAACAACGAGAGCACCAATAAAACCGATGAAGATAGCTACCCAGCGGCGTCCGCGGGCGAGTTCTCCAAGAAAAAAAATAGCCGCTATACAGGCAAATACAGGCCTAGTGAAAATTATTGCGGAAATGTCTGCGAGAGGAATGTGCTTTGCAGCAAAGAAATATCCTACCAGGCTCAAGTAGGCTGTGAACCCTCGGATGATATACAGGCGACGACGAGTTGTCTGAAGCCGCCGTATACCATTGCGCATCAAAATTGGTGATAAGAACACTAGCCCAAACAGAGAGCGAAACAGCACGATAACAAAGACGTGGAGATCCAGTGACAAATGCCGTGAAATTGCCATCATTCCTGTGAAGGTGGCGCCTGTGCAACTTATCCAGATTCCAGCGCGAACAACACCCGGCAAAGATGCAAACCGAGTTTCTATGCTTTGAATTATTCCCATGCGACGTTATAGAGGCCACCCAGTCTTTGCGCTAGGGAGGATGGGTCAAAATGAGTAATTTCCAGATTACTCCCACTATTTCCATTTTATTTGAGGCGATTAAGTTTACATATATTCGTGCATCGGGACCGGGAGGACAAAATGTCAACAAGTTGGCTACTGCGGCGCAACTTCGTTTTGATGCAAGTACGGAACCAGCCATTAAGCCAGATGTTTTAATTCGTCTCCGGCGGCTTGCGGGCAGTCGTATGACCGCCGGTGGAGTGATAATAATAACTGCGCGCCGCTTTCGGTCTCAGGAACGAAATCGACAGGACGCATTGGAACGACTAGCTAATCTTATTGCAGCTTCCGAGCACACGCCACTGATGAGGAGGGCAAGCAAACCTAACGCCTTTGTTCGAAAAAAGCGGTACCAGGCTAAAAAACATCGAAGTCGTTTGAAAAGTGATCGCCAGGCAGTCCGCGACCACGACTGATCTCTGGTTGTTGAGGGAAGGAAGTATCACTATCCTCGGCTATGAACGACAACGGATGCGAGGAAGATGAAATATGGCGGATAAGATAGAAAAATCGGAAGAGGATTGGAAAATAATATTAACGCCGGAACAATATCATGTGTGTCGGGAAGGTGGTACGGAACGACCGTTTACAGGGAAATACAATGATTTTAAAGAGCAAGGTCAGTTCAATTGTTCCTGTTGTTCTAACTCGTTGTTCGATTCTGATTCTAAATTCGACTCTGGTACAGGATGGCCTAGTTTTTTTGCCCCTGTATCTAAAGATGCGGTCGAATTGCATGACGATTGGTCCATGTTGATGAAACGAACTGAAGTGAAATGCGCCAAGTGCGACGCCCATCTAGGTCATGTTTTTCCAGATGGACCACAACCTACAGGCCAGCGTTTTTGCATGAATTCCGTATCACTTGAATTTAATCCGGCCAAGGGGGCTGATGAATAGCACCTATTTTGTATTGGATTTGATTTTAACTTCCTTGGATTAGTCGTTTAAAATTTTTTTTCAAAAGGTAGTGGGTTTTTTAAATCAAATTGTCCCATCAAAAAATTATTTAGAAAAGTAAATTTTATTACTAATAAATAAAGTGATGACCGCTTCTGCTCGCAATTCTATCCATTATGGTAATAAGGACTGAGTATTCACCGAAACAATCAAATTAGTATCTAAATATTTTACCCAATAGTCGGAGAAAATAACGTGATATTAGTAACTTGTGCGGACGGAAAAACAGGGCAAGCGATTTTATCGGCATTAAAAGGGGCAGGGAACACAGTTCGTGCCATGGTCCATCATGCCAGGTCTGCAGAACAAATTGCCGCCATTGGTGTTGCGGAAACGATCTGGGGCGATGTTGAAGATAGAAATGACGTTGAGCGGGCTTGCGAAGGTATTGAAGCAATTTACTATATAGCGCCCAACATGACGCCTGCTGAACGATCTATAGGTCAAAACATGATCGCTGGCGCCAAGGCTAATAGTATTTCTCGGTTTGTCTTTCATTCGGTGTTACACACCCAGCTCGAGGCACTTCCACATCACTGGGAACGGCATTTTGTCGAGCAAGACATCATAAATTCCGGTTTAGATTTTACCATTCTTCAAGTCGGTTCATATATGCAAAATATGTTGCCGGGCTGGAAGAAAATGGTTGCAACAGGTGTTCATCGTATGGCGTATGATGTTGATGCACCCATGAGCTTAGTCGATCTTAATGATGTCGCTGAAGTTGCCGTTCGGGTTCTAACAAAAAATGGATACGGCAATGGAATATTCGAGATCGTCGGCCCCACTATTACGTTGAGTGAAAAGGTTCAGATATTATCAAAAGTTCTTGGCCAAACAATTAGAGCAGAAAAGGAACCGCTCGACGAATTTCTCCGCCACGGCAAAGACCTTGGTTTTAGTGAATACACCCTCGAGATTATGGCAAAGATGTTTCCATATTATGATCAACACGGTTTAACCGGCAGTGATAAGGTTCTGAGCTGGCTTCTCGGCCGCTCTCCGACGAGTTTTGAGACTTTTGCGCGACGCGTTGCAAGCGGCTAATTGGTTGCATTTACCTAAGATTTATCTCTTTTGGTAATTGCTATGCCTAAATAGGAGAGGCAAGCCTCCGACAAATCTTCGATAAGTTCTTCACCGGTTTTCTGGCCTGTGATGTACTTCATTCGATGATGAAGTACATCATTGGCCCATCCGCTATGCATCAACTGTAATACGAAGTCGATGGCGTGTTCTGGCTCAGACCGAGAAATTTCATGTTTTCTTGATAACATAGGTGGTCGAAGTAAGTCGCGAACACGTCCCCATGTCTTCGCATATCTCGCGTGAAAATCCTCATCTGTTCCACTTCTCTGAATAAAGACCCGGGTAAGAGCTCGGCGCTGTTCTGCAAACAACAACAATGCACGTACGCTTTGGCGTAACATTACATCCAGAGAAGCATTTTCCGACATGAACAGATCGCATAAAAATTCGATGCGTTGTATCAGCAAGCTACACTGCTGGTCGTGGATGTGTAGGAACAAGCTTTCTTTGTCTTTAAACCGGGCATAGAAGGCACCCACGGAACAATGCGCGCGGGCAACTATGTCATTGATGGATGCGCCCTCGTAACCACGGTCCGCAAACAGTTTTTCCGCAGCATCGGTAATTCGTATAAGTGTCTTTTGGCTGCGCGATTGTTGCGGTGCTCTGCCGTAATCTCGATCTATATCGATGGTATCCAGGGGTCTACTCCGCTGCAGCGGCAGCGGGTGAGGCAATGTGCCTTAATTTAGGCATCACTTCTTCAGCAAACATCTGCATGCTCTGTTTGACCTGTTCATGACCTAATGTGCCGAATTGACCCATAGTAACCAAATTTCCATAACCCATCTCCGCTTGATAACCCTCGAGCTTTTCTGCGACCGTTGACGGGCTGCCGCAAACGAACATACCATTTTCCATTAGCATTTCGATGGACAGGAATTGTTCCCGGAATTTCATCTTGTTTTCCAAGATCATCTTGTACGAATTCATCGACGAATAACCAGGTGGCATGCGATATTCTGTTGGGGCTAAGAGGAACTTATTGAAGAAGTTTTCAATGTGCGGTCTCGCTTCGTTGATTGCCTTTTGATCAGTTTCCGCGACATAAAGTGGCAACGCCCATCCCAGTTGTTCAGGCTGGCACTTGTAGCCGTACTCCTCGCACTTTGCAGCGTAGGCGGTTAGGTTCCGCACCACGTTTTTGACCGGGCTAAACGTCATCAACAAAGTGTATTTTCTGTCGGGGTGGGAAGCCCAATCCTTGGTTTCGCTGGACCCCTGCGAGGGGATCCATATGGGCGGATGTGGTTCCTGAAATGGACGTGGCCAAAGATTTACGTATTGGAAGCGATAGAACCGCCCTTCAAATGCTGTCGGGCCTGGTTGGGTCCATGCTTGTAAAATCAAATCATGCGCTTCGTGGAAGCGTTCTAGCGACTGGCTTGGATTGACCATATACGAATGATATTCACAGCCAATCCCACGCACGAAGCCCGCAATTAGACGACCGCCTGTGACGTTGTCGATCATCGCGTACTCTTCAGCGATCGACAGAGGGTTTTCGGTTAGGGGTAGTGCGCGCCCCAATACACAAATTTTGGCCTGCTTCGTACGTCGAGATAGGGCACCGGCCAGCACACTAGGTTGTGGCATAATCCCATAGGCCGTCTGATGATGTTCGTTGACACAAACACCATCAAATCCAAGTTGATCGGCATACTCCAGTTCGTCCAGGTAGCGGTTATATAATTTGTGTCCCTCTTTCGGATCATAGTTGCTGTTGGAAAACAAGATCCATGCTGTGTCGTCGATGGCGTCGAGGTCGACTGCGCTATAAGGCATTAAGTGAAAGAATGAAAATCTCATTTTGCCGCTCCTTGTGTGATTGCATCGACTGCTGCCATGAATTCTGACAGCTTCTCCTGATGGGGCAGATGCCCGCATTCAGGTATGATACGGAGTTCGGATTTAGGAATGGCGGCCTTATAAGCTTCACCATAGGCGGGTGGAAAAATCTTGTCGGAATCGCCCCAAATGATCATCGTCGGGATCTGGATGCGATGTAACCATTTGATCAGGTCGGGATTGTGAAAACGCGGATTCCAAGAAAGCTTACCGGTGGTAAAAAAGTTTTGGAGCTGAATATCTTTCTCTTCTTCCGATAAGTTGGCACCCAGACGCTGTTCAGCGAGGGCCTGATCATAAAAAGTGTTTCGGGCGCGTTCTTCTTCGTTCCACATGAAAATGTCGCCCATCGGAACTCCGATGACACGCAGACCCGCTGCAGCGACGAGCGTTAGCGTTTTAATTCGGTTCGCATTACGCACAGCGATCTCGCTGGCTAACCAACCACCAAGCGAATTCCCAATCAGATGAACGTCCCGTAAGTCAAGGTGGTCCATCACGTCGAGATAGAAATAGGCAAGGTCCGACATGCTATCCATCCAGTCGGGATTGTCTGATTCACCGAAACCCGGATGGCTGGGCGCGAAGACTTCGTATTTTTCGCCTAATGCGTCGAGATATGGTGCCCAGCTACTGATACCGCCCGCTCCATGAAGAAATAGCAATTGTTCTCCAGAGCCTCCCCGTAACATTTCGATCGAGCAGTCGTTTACCGTAATTCTCTCAGCCGTATGATCGGCCATTTATTTCGCCCTCCACTAATCTTATTTAGCCCTAAATCCCAATCAAAAACAGAATAATCATTCTATTTTATACAGCGCATAGTGAAGGGATCAAGCATCCAATTATCAGTTGCTATTTCAATGAGTTATCAGTCATTTAGAATAAGCTCCCGCTAAATATTCATTCATCCATAGGAGAGACAATGCACAACTTGACATCAGCATAACCTCGCGTCCTACATTGGTATAATTTAAAGGGTGGTATTCGACATACGCCGTCAGTGCGGATTGAAATAATATTTATGTAGGGAGACACCACATGGCCAGTATTATGGACGAAGTTAGAACCTCAGAAGGCGACAAGCCGTTCCTTTCCGATCCTTTCCTCGACTGGGCTGAAGGCGAAGGCGTTCCGATTACCGAAGATTTCGGAATAAATCTGCCAAGTTTAGAGGTTAAGCCATGGGCACGTTATGGGTGCAAGGGCGGGTTCGCCCATTTAAAAGGGCGCGGTGATTGGACGTCGGTCTACGTATTAGAGTTGGAACCGGGCGGAAATACGTCCCCTCAACAACATATGTTTGAAGAAGTAGTTTATTGCTTATCTGGTAATGGCAGCACCCAGGTAGAACTGCTTGATGGCAGCAAACATAGCTTTGAATGGGGAAAAGGGAGTTTGTTTGCGCTACCGTTAAACGCCAAGTATCAGCATTTTAATGGGTCGGGCCAAGAACCCGCGCGTCTATCATCGACTAATAATATGCCGATGATCATGAACGTATTTCATGACTATGATTTCGTGTTTAACAATAATACCCGTTTCCCAAGTCGCGAGGGGACAGCGGATTATTACGCCGGCGAAGGGTTGTTTATCCCTAAGAGACCTGGCCGACACATGTGGGAAACAAATTTCGTGCCTGACCTGGCGACCTTTGAATTGCAGACCTGGGAAGCGCGTGGCGCCGGGGGCTCCAATATCATGTTTGTTCTCGCTGATGGGGCGATGCATGCTCACATGTCAGAAATGCCAGTCGGGACCTACAAGAAAGGTCATCGCCACGGCGCTGATTTCCACGTTATGTGTGCGACGGGCTATGGTTATTCGCTTCTGTGGTACGAAGGTGATGAAGATTTTACCCGTGTCGATTGGTCTCACGGTACTGTCTTCGCACCTCCCGACATGATGTTTCATCAGCATTTTAATGCGGCACCAAACCCTACACGTTATTTGGCTATTGCTTGTGGTGGGCTACGGTATCCGTTGATGGAAGAGAAGCGGCGCATTTTTCTAGGTATGGACGTGGACGTTAACAAAGGTGGTGCGCAAGTAGAGTATGAAAATCAGGATCCCCGCATTCACGAAGTTTTCCTTGAAGCTATGAAGGCGGCCGGCGCGGAGTCCGGAATGGGAAAATTCATCGACGAGTCACAATACACTCATTAGATGAAGGCAAGTGTTTGTAGATAATCGGCGGGGTGGTCCCCGCTGATTGTTGATAGGCCTGCAGCCCTAGTTAGATTTTATGAGCTAGTTAAACCTATCCCTGCGTTATTCCTGCCATTGCTATTATTACAAAATTAATCTATCAAAATGGGAGACGCCAATATGACGCCAAAGATTTCTGATGTTGAAATTGGCAAACGGCCGTTGGCCCGTGAACAAGTTTATCTTTGTATAATGACCGATGTCGACACCCCATCAAATACCGGCTTATCTCGTGACGCGCTCATGAATGACCATAAATCCTATCTCGCTGCTTTAGAACGCAAAGGCGTGCTGTTTGGAGCTGGGCGTCTAATAAATGCCGATGAGGAAGAACAAACGTCGCTTGGGCATGGCATGATTATTATACGCGCAAAATCACGAGTTGAGGCGGAAGAAATTGCTTTTGGAGAACCGTTTACCAAGGCTGGCCACCGCACCATGGTGCTTCACCCATGGCAACGGAATGAAGGCAATATCAATGTTTCAATTCGGTTTATGGAT
>CAYZMI010000020.1:19362-23924 GCA_964479475.1 uncultured Rhodospirillaceae bacterium
TCACCCATGGCAACGGAATGAAGGCAATATCAATGTTTCAATTCGGTTTATGGATGCGGTTTTAGAAGTAGATACCCGAACTTACGATTTAGTACCTAGAGACGAGTAATTACTCAATCGCAATTGATTAAATAAAAAATCAGAAAATCAATACCTTGTGAAGGTAGCGTTTAGGAAATTATACAGTAGTTATGGAAGTGGCCTATGCGGCTTCCTTTAGAAATTCGGCACCGTCATACGTAAGCCCGGCTTTGTCCAAGGCGGCTCTAATAGTATCTAATTCCTGATCCGAGAGCTTGAACAGTGGAGGACGGACTATCGCTTTAGGCAAGCGGCCAAGCATAACCAGCGCCTCTTTCATTCGGTTATGCATGTCGGTGGCGGGTGGAGCATAGAAACACTGTGCCGTCGGATAAATGCGGTTATTAATGGCTTGGGCACGTTTCAAATCGCCGGCCTTTACTGCATTAAACAGAGCAACTTGCAAATCCGCTATGACACTTCCAGAGCCCGACAAAAGCCCGTTGCATCCCGTTGTGAGCGAGGACATAAGCCATGCGCTGTTGGTGGAAAGGACATTGAACGGGCGTGTCGCTGATTGGAGTTCCCTTACGTGAGCTTCGTGAATTTGCCCCATATTCCAATCTTTCATCGCTTTTACGCTCGGGATCTCCGCGATCAAGCGGAGCATCGTCTCCATGCGATATGTAAATTCCCCGGGGTACTGGAATACGATTAAGGGTAAATCTGTTGCATCAGCGATAGTTTTAAAATGCGCCACACCCATCTCTGGGCGCATTTGCCCTTGCATCATCATGATTGGCTGGGGTGGGAAGATGAGTAGTGCCGATGCACCCGCCTTCTCGGCCCAGCGAGCATTCTTTGCAGCTTCGTGGCTGCCATCGGCCCAGATACCGGTGATTAGGGGTATACGATCTCCAATTTCATCAAGAGAAATGTCAAGAAGACGCTTTTGTTCTTCTTGGCTGCAGGCATGCACCTCAGAGGAATGACCGTTGACCGTGATCGCCGTTATTCCATCTACAGCGCCAACATACGAGAGATGCGCGCGTGTAGCCTTTTCATCGATCGAATAATCTTCGTTGAAGGCCAATAATGTGGCAGGGATAACGCCATGAGGAACATAATCCTTAAATCGCGGCATAGTTCATATCCTCCGTGCATTGATAATCTCTTTTAGTCCTATTTGTGTTCCCGCAGAAGTATCTTTTTTATTTTCTAATAAACAGTCTCAAATCGTTTTACATCTCGATTTAGCCAATGAAGGGTAGCATCGCCTATCGAAAACCACGCGCCGTGTATCATTAACTTATCTGCGGCAATGGCTCTTTGAACAAATGTGTATGTGGCCAGATTGTTTAGTGAATACCTGATACTCGCTTGTTCAAGTGCGATCCGTTGGGATTCGCGTCCAGCATGACCTAGATCTGCGATGACAGTCTGACAAACCTCTGAAAGCAGACCTAGCCAGGGTCCGACGAATTCGCCAATGGGCTTTTTATCCGCCAAATCCAGACAAGCGTCGATACCGCCACAGTTCTGGTGGCCCATAACAACTATGTGCGAGATATTTAACTCCTTAATCGCGAACTCCAGCGCTGCGCCGGTGCCGTGGAAGTCCGGCCGGTCAGAAGTACTGGGTGGCACGATATTGGCGACGTTACGCACGACAAACAATTCACCCGGTGCGGCATCGAAAATTGTGGTGGGGTCGACGCGGCTGTCGGCACAGGCAATGACCATGGTTTGTGGCGATTGGCGCCCTACAAGGGCCCGGTAGAGTGCTTCGTTTTTGCTAGCTTTATTGTTCCTGAATCTTTTGTAGCCTTCCGATAAATGTGTGGGGGGAATTAACATGATAGAACTGTCTGCTCTATATAACCGTTAATTATCTGCTTTTACAACAAAGGGGACGAACACAATAATACTCCTGTAGTCAATATGAGAAATTAATCACGGTTTGACGACGCTTTGTTGCCACATGACAATGGCGACAGAATATTTGATAGGAATTTAATAATGTCCGCACAAGAAGTAACTGGTCGACTTGATACCGTGGTCGATGATTTTGCTAAACGCACTAAATTATATTCAGAAGACGCGTGGACCCCTGGCCGATGTCGAGCATTTGTATTACAGCACCGGCAGAATACCCGCCACCGCAACTCCGTGTTAAAGCTTAAGGTGGCTACCAATTGCCCAATTTGGGACGTTAAGCTCGATATAATCCACGCATGTTCTCAAGAAATAATTGCTGATAACGAGTTTGGCGCGGGTGAACCGCATTGGCGAATTTTAGAAAATTTAGGCGTGCGTATCGGTATGGATAGGGAAGAAATCAAAAACGCAACGCCAACGCCGACCACACAGTTTTGCTGGGATGCCTGGTCCGGACTAATGGCCAATTCCCATTGGTTGTTGGGATTGATTGGTAATACCTGTGCCGAGAGGGTGAACGTACCGGGTTATGGAAATGGGGCAATGCGAGAAAAAGGGTGGTTTGGAGTTGTTCACTATATTTGGCGGGATCTTTGGGACCTCACCGATGAAGAGGCTAAGTTTTTCAACCTTCACACCGACGCTGATTTAGAACATTCAGAACTAGGTTGGCAAAATGTTGTCAAATATGCGGAGGAGTACAATTTGGCAGACGAAGTAGTTGAGGCATGTCGCCGTAATCTGGTGGTTTGGGAAACTTACTGGAACGGAATTTTTTATCTAGGTGATACATTAGAAGATTAGCTAACTGATCTAGGTTCGCCTTAAAATAGTAATCAGGGAAAAAAATGTCCAAATCTAAACTGCGCCTAACATTCGCAACTAGCGATTACGAACATGTTCGGGACCTATCAGTAGGCCCGGTGGAAGCGGAGGGTATCGATCTTAATTGCATGACAATCCAGATCGAAGAAATGTTTTACCGTTTTATCAATTTCAATGAATTCGACATCTCCGAAATCTCGTCTGGCAAATACGCATCTTTGATAAGCCAAGGCGACGACAGATTTGTTGGGCTGCCTGTCTTCCCATCTCGCGTGCATCGGCAATCTTCTCTTTATATTCGGCCTGACGGCCCGATCAAATCACCGGAGGATCTTGCTGGAAAGACCGTTGGACTTCCTGAATGGGGTCAGTCAGCCGCAGTTTATTCCCGTGGTTGGATTCAGCATGATGTGGGTATTCCACTTACTGATATACGTTGGATGCAGGCCGGTGTTAATCAGGCGGGGAGAAAAGAAAAGGTAGTGCTCAACCTGCCTGATGGCCTTAGCTTGACACCACGTCCCGATAAATCCCTTACAGAACTTCTGCTAGATGCGGAGGTGGATGCAATTTTGTCCGCTCATCCGCCGGAACTAGTTGAACATGGTGATCCGCGCATCGTGCGCCTGTATGAAAATTATCAACCAATAGAAGAAGAATATTTTAAACGTACCGGTATTTGGCCAATTATGCATCTCTACGCCATACGTCGGCCTGTCTTCGAGGAAAATCCCTGGGTAGCTAAAAGTATGTTCAAGGCATTGACGGAAGCCAAGGATCGCGCTGTCAATCGTATGCTTGACCTAACAGCTTGCCGTGCGCCCATCCCCTGGGTATACGACGCTGCCGCAAAGGCACGGGATCTTATAGGTGATGATATCTATCCTTACGGTATCGATGCAAACCGAACGACGCTTGAAGCATTTTGTCTGTGGGGCTACGAGCAAGGATTATTTCACCGACACTTATCACCTGAGGAATTGTTTCCCCAAGAAGTGCAGAGCGAATTTAAAGTGTGACCAAATTTGCCCGCAGGTTGACTTAGTCTTGGCCGCTTACGGGTACCTAGAGAATATTATTTTGGAGGGCTTGCAACATGTTGTTTATCCACAACGACGTCGTCGAAGAAATTCTTACCATGGAGGATTGTATAGCCGCCCAAGAACAAGCATTCCGCGATCTAGCGGAAGGGCGTGCTACGCATCGGCCTCGATCCGATATTTATGCCCCGTGCGAACGCGATGACGGCTACTACCGATGGGGAACTATGGAAGGTTGCTCGGGTGGTTATCTCGCCATCCGAATGAAGTCCGATATCATGACATGGCCTACAGATGCTGAGGGCAACTGGACCGAAGATAAATACTGTATCGAGCCAGGTACTTATTGCGGTTTGGTTATGGTGTTTAGTGCCATGAACGGCGAACCACTCGCGTTTATTAACGATGGTATACTGCAGCATATGCGCGTCGGTGGTGGTGGTGGTATTGGTGCCAAGTACTTGGCACGTAAAAATGCTGCTACTGTGGGTATGTTGGGCTCTGGCGGAATGGCCCGGACTTATTTACGCGCATATTGCACTGTACGAGGCATACGCTCGGTAAAGGTGTATAGCCCAACCAAAGCCAATCGCGAGGCATATGCGAGTGAAATGAGTAGAAAACTCAATATTGAGATTGTACCGGTCGCTACGGCTGAAGAAGCCGTCCGAGGGGCTGATATTGTATCCAGTTGTACAGATTCCATGTCGCCTACATTTGACGCAGAGTGGTTGTCGC
>CAYZMI010000020.1:24024-32407 GCA_964479475.1 uncultured Rhodospirillaceae bacterium
GTATCCAGTTGTACAGATTCCATGTCGCCTACATTTGACGCAGAGTGGTTGTCGCCCGGTCAACACGTCACAATGTTAGGCCCACTGGAGATTTCTAAAGAGGTGATGGATCGTTGCGATGTGAAAATTTCGCAAGGTGGTGCAGGGCTCCGTATGGAAGGAAAGGGGATTGAGCATGGGCTTGGTCACAGTCCCATGGCCTGGGTCGCTGGATCCGCGGAAGAACGTATGCGCTTGCCGCCTAAACAAGAGAACTTCAATTTCCTAGTCGATTTTCCGGATTTTGGCGATTTGATCAATGACCCGTCGAACGGACGGACCGAAGATGAACAAATTACCTTCTATCACAATGTTGGCAATCAGGGGTTGCAGTTCTCATCGGTCGGCGGTCTGGTTTACGAAAAAGCACTGGCGGCGAAAGTTGGCCGGCAGGTACCAACAGAATGGTTCCTGCAGGATATTCGGGATTAAATAGCTACCAACGAATGAAGGGAGCAGATTCTTTTTGCCCCCTAGACCTTTGCGCCAAATATTGCTCCATCTTTGAAAACAACAGGCACGGATTTATTTTCCTTTGAATCACCACGTAATTCGTTGCCATCGCGGCCGATGCGAGTAGGTTTGGGTTGTTTGTGAATGTTTGGGTTTCCAACCCGGATCATCACTAAAGGCTCTTCGCTAGTGGCGAAGAATTTATATAGATTGCCCCTTGGCAACATAATACCTTCATACTGGCCTAACTCAATTTCCTCGTCGTCGGGGCCAAAAAATTTGGCTGAGCCTTGCAAAATCATAAAGCTATGATCTTCAGATGTATGTGCGTGTAATTCATTCTCGCCACCTGACGCATAGATTTTGAGTCGGATCGTAAGATCATCGGTTGCGGCAAGAACGCTGTCGGTACGTCCTTGATCCAAAAGTTTACCTTTTAGGGAGAATACATATGGGGTTGTCTTTTCGGAAAAGGCCGTGAGTTGGTCATGCATTTCCTGTCCTGATAAGGCAGGCGGGCTGAATTCAGGGGCATCAAGCATTTCGGGTTCCTTTAGCTAGTTGGTTGACTTAAATATAACGCCGATTGCTGGTGACATAAAATGCTTAACATTAAGTAGGTTGAGAATTTTTCTAGTAGCTTTAAACAGTACGCTATTTTTAAAAATTAAATTTTTACGATAAAGACCTTAGGTAAAGGTGTTAAATAGTGGGTTATAGGTTCAACAAATTTCCCGTCGGTTGACGGTGTGCGTGTACTGCTTATACACATGCAATAATTAAACCCGCGGGAGGAGAATCATGGCGGACCAAATTGCGGTACAGCTCAAAGAAACGGGTGCGAATGGCCAAACCCGTGAGGAGGCACTGGTCGATTTGCGATCAACGCTCGATTGGCTGGGTGATGACGTGCATTACATCGACGCCGAGGTGGATCCTCATGTGGAGATGTGCACCATCACCAAGGCATTTGATAACTCGAAGGTGATTGTCGCGAATAATATTAAGGGCTATCCCAATACGCGGATGATTTCCAACCTGTACTCCCGCAAAGAACGCGTGTGTCGATTTCACGGATGCGAGGATTTCCGTGATATCAAACATCAACTATTGAGCCAGGTGAATAACCCAATTCCGCCGCGCGTCATCGATGATGGCCCTGTCCACGAGGAAACTCTGATCCCGGGTAAGGACTTTGACCATATAGAAGACATTATCCCGGTGGCACAGCACACCTTCCGTGATGGAGGGCGTATCTTTGGCGCCGGGTCACATTTGTTCATGGGTGAACCGTGGGTACCTGGCGGCGGTAGCCAAATTTCTATGTACCGTATGTCATTCCGGCCGGGCCAGAAATTGGCTTCTATTAATATGGTGCCAGGTGGTGCGGGCGATGTGATTTGCTCGCAACATCCAGGAAAGAAAGTCCCAGTAACCGTCAATATTTGCCCGCCCGTTGGACCAGAAATGGTATCGGTCTCGACTATGAATCCAGTCATATTCCCCGGTCAGACGGATAAGCTCGGATTTGCCGGTGCCATCCAAGGCTTTCCTGTCGATGTGGTTAAAGCCCAAACCGTTGATAGTTACACCATCGCCAATGCCGAATGGTCGCTAGAGGGTTATATTTTGGAGGGCGAGAGGGTTTGGGAGACCGACGAAGCTGAGGAGTTAGGGCGTCAGGGAGTGTCGTTGTTGCACCCAGAATGGGCACGAACCATGGGACACGCATATCGGACGCCGCGTGCCTTCGAACTTACCGCTGTTACTCGGCGGAAACAGAACCCGATGGTGTATACCCCCCATTTCGGAGCATTTTGGTACGAAGCACCATTTATGTGCGCCAGTGTTTACGAGCTTTGTGAGCGCATGGCGCCAGGTTTTGTTCAAGATGTAGCGTCTTGGCTTGGACTGACTTTATGGGGCGGGCTTGTAATTCAAGTAAAGAAACGGCGCCGTTCGGACGAGGGTATGCAGCGCAACTTGCTAACCGCAATTATGGGATTGTATCGCGGAATGCGGCTGGTTGTAGTGGTCGATGATGATATCGACCCATGGCAGCCTGAAGATGTGATGTGGGCAATCCAGTCGCGCGCGTCGGCGATAAAAGATTATATTGTCTACAATGAATATGGCCGTGGTCAGGCGTTTCAGCCATCTGAGCATAAGATTGGGAATATTTCGGTTTCCGATGGGGGCATGGGCATTGACGCTACAGCACCGCTCGGCGTGCAAGTATATGAGCGTGCGGTTTATCCAGTAAACGAGATGGATTTTTCCAAATGGTTCTCTGAAGACGAAATCGCGGACCTAAAGGATATGCAAGACCCTTATTTTCGCTGGTTGGGAGAGACCGGCAACGGATAAATTGTCTATCCGGACAACATTTGACGATCTTCGGATATTTTATGGTGGGAAGTAATTGTTTAAATCGTCCACGAACTTGAGCAGTTAGTAAACCAACTGCATGGCCCAATCAGAACAACATAATTACCGTTCCTTTGATGAAATTGTTGCCGGGCATGCAAAAACGGCACCCGACCGGGTCTATGTGCATAGCATCGATCAAAACAAGTCCCTTACATATGGCCAGCTTTATGCGTTGAGCAATCGTTTTGCAGGCTTCCTCCACGACATGGCCTTGAAAGCCAATGATCGTGTGCTTTTATTAGCGGAAAACTCTATCGAAAATTTGGCTATATTTGTCTCGACTTTGCGTTATGGCGCGACTTTGGCGACTGTGCATGTCGAAATGAACCAGTCTCATCTTGCGGAAATTATTTCCGCAATAGATCCGCAAGTTGTGTTCTATCAACAAGGTCTGGGGTTGAAGAGGCTGCGTGACGGTGCTCCATGTGGTTGGCACCCACTCGGGGACTGGCAAGCCGATGGCGGATCGACCGGGTTTTTCGGCGAACTGGAAAATCGGTCTGACGCTGAAGAAATGAACACCTGTGCTTCACCTGAAGATCATGGTGTTATTTTTTACACGTCCGGTACAATCGCTAAACCCAAGGGCGTTATCCAATCTCATGCAAACGCTTTCTATAATTACGATTCCACTGCCGATTATTTGCAGTTAGCACCAGGTGATCGGGTTTTAGACTGCAGGTCATATAGCTGGTTGTCGGCTCAACACATGAGCCTTGGTGCGCCATTGGTGGCGGGGGCAACGACCGTAATGTCCAAGCATTTTTCGCAAAGTAATTATTTTGATTGGTTGCGAGATCACGATATCAATATTGGTTTTGTTGTTCCGACCATCGTTAATATGCTTATCAACAGGCCGCAAAGTATTTCGTCGACAGACCTGCCCCATTTGCGTTTTCTAACATCCAGTTCAGCACCATTGTTGGAGGAGCAATGGCGGGCTTTTGAGAACATGTATGGTGTTACCTTGGCGCAAAGCTGTGGTTCCTCGGAAGGTGGCAATACGGCGGCGCATCGTGGCGCGGATAGAAAGATCGGTTCCATCGGCCCAGCCCAAAAATATCAGGATATAAGAATTGTGGACGATGGCGGCAATCGGCTTCCACAGGGAGAGACAGGAGAAATCATCATCGGTGGTGGCAAGCAGCAAGCCTACGGGTACCTTATGCCTAACGGTTCCATCGAACGACTTCCGTCAGACGGACATCATTCCGGTGACCTCGGTTATTTTGACGAAGATGGTCACTTGCATATCACGGGAAGGGTTAAGGAACTCATTATTCGAGGAGGGATGAACATTTCACCATTGGAGATCGATACGGTGTTAATTAAACACCCAAAAGTAGTCGAGGCTGGCGCGTTCGGTATTCCTCATTCCATATATGGCGAAGAAGTCGTTGCTTGTGTTGCTGGTAACCCCGGCGAACCCATATCGACAGATGCTCTGCTAGTCCACTGTGCTGAGCATCTCCCCGAGGAAAAAATACCCAAAACAATATATTTTTTGGATGAGCTTCCTAAAAATACTCGGGGCAAACTGGACCGTTTTGCACTGCAGGAGTTGTTTTCCAGTTGAACATTCTTTGACCATATCCAAGTTGGGCCTGCCTTGGAAAAATGCGCATCAAGTACTCCAATTCGCCAAGGTCTGTTTTAAATGCGTGTATTATTGGGCCTAGGAATAGAATCAGAATACTCCAACTTAATATGCAGCCATGAAATATATTCAGCTAAATTTTTGATCTCTTTCGATAAAATGGCTGCAGATGTTTACAGTCATGCTGGCCCATACAAGCAAAAGATTTACGGACCGCAGTCTAGGCAGTAATGTGTTTTCCGCTCCTTGGAGGAGAGGCAAATAATGACAGAAATTCCAATTATCGACTTCGGCGGATTTGAGTCGGGTGATGACGCCCATCGGCGCAAAATTGCTGCACAAGTGGACTGGGCTGCCTCAGAAGTCGGGTTCATGTATGTTGACAACCTTGGTATAGATCAAAATTTACTCTCCGAAGCATTTGCTTCTAGTAGGGCGTTTTTCGATCTAGCGGGATCTGAAAAAGCCAGATATCCCTATAATCAGCCGATCAACCATGGTTATCAGGGATCTGGTAACCAACGCCTCGACCCTGCAATCGCGCCGGATTTGAAGGAAGCTTTCACCATGCGCGATATTCACAAAAACGAGGAGCAGTCCGAACTTTGGCCCTCAAAGACATTTGTGAAAACTGCGGCACGGTTTTTCGACGAGGCTTTGCGAGGCTCTAATATCGTCATGGAAGCATTTGCGATCGCGCTTGATCTGCCAAATAATTTTTTCCGGGAATGCCATTACGGGCAAAATGTCGCGTTGCGTTATCTGCATTACCCAGTCATCGAAGGGGAACTCACAGAAGAACAACTTGGCTGTGGCACACACACGGATTTTGGTACCATTACTTTGCTCTTCCAAGACGATGTGGGCGGGCTTCAAATACAAGGCCGCGACGGGCATTGGCGAGATGCTTTATACATCCCTGGTACAATCATAATTAATACTGCGGATCTGGTGGCGACCTGGACAAATGACAGGTATTGCTCAACCCCTCATCGTGTTAAGCCGATAATTGGCGATAGGGACCGTTACTCCATCGCCTACTTTGTGGATCCTGACACAGATACGCCCGTCAGCGCTTTTCCCAGCTGTTTTAATGACGACAATCCCGCTAAGTATCCAAAAACAACTGCCGGTGCCTACGTCCAGAAAAGGATAGAAGATAGCAATAAGCTGGCGGGATGACGCTTGTAATGCCCCACCTTAGGGTGGGTCTCCCATAAATACAGGATGTTCTTCTTTTATCGTGAGGCGTCGTAGCAAACGCTTCTCATTACGGGGGAAGTCGTTACGGGCATGATTGCAGCAACGGTTATCCCACATTAGTAAATCTCCACGTTGCCAAGTATGTTCGTAGATGAAGTTTTTCTTTCGTAAATGCTCGAACAAGTAGTCGAGTAACTCCCGACTTTCCTCTTTGGGCAAACCGATAATTTCATCGGTCATTAATTCACTGACGTATAGCGATGTGCGACCCGATTCCGGATGTTTGCGGAACACCGGGTGGGCAAAATGAGGTAACAATTTACGGTCAAATCCGGCCTCAGGTGTTTGAGTAACCTGGTAATCAAAAACGTGCATAGCTTTACGGCCGTTAAGACGAAACTTTACGGCCGTGGGTAGTGCTTCTGCAGCCTTGTAGCAATTGGTAAAAAGTGTTTCCCCCCCCCAAGACGGAATTTCGATAGCGTATAGCATTGTTGCCTTGAGCGGACTTTCAGTATACGGCGTATCGGAGTGGAACATCATCTCGCCATCGGGCAGTGTTCCGATTGGTCTTCCGTTTTGTCGGATGTTGCTGATCAGCATGACACCTTCCCCCTCAGCTTTTTCCTGAGGAGAACCACGGTCACCGCCCCGCTTTGCTAACTCCCCAAAATAGTTAGCGAATGCACGTTGCTGTTCGTATGAAAGGTGCTGATCGCGAAATAAGACGATCACATGATCAAACCAGGCCTGCTCAACGACCCGCTGTACTTCGGCGGATAGTGGATCGCGCAGATCAATGCCTTTAATTTCGGCCCCTATCGCTGAGGATAGTGGAATGATCTCGATATTTAACAATTTACAGGGCTCCCCTATCACTCCACTAATTCAGGCCTAATATTTTGGTGGGCCCGGCATAGTTGCCAGCTCTATTGGGGTATAGGATATTTATAAACACACCTAAAATTTTAATTAATTGATTGTTGAATAAAAAACCGCAATTTCATGAGCAGCGTTATTGTGCGGCTGCTTCGCGATAAGGGGGGGCACCCATCATCACAGCATGGTCATCATAAAGTGTGATACGCCGTAACAACCGACGTTGATCGCGAGGAAAATCGTTGCGGGCGTGTACGCTGCACCGGTTATCCCACATAACGAGATCCCCTGGTTTCCAGGCATGGGCAAAAACAAACCGCGATTTGCGTTGGTGTTCAAAGAGAAAATTCAGAATTTCTCGGCCTTCCTCTTCCGGCAATCCAATGATTTCGTCAGTCATCAGTTCGCTGACGAATAGAGATGTTCGTTCGGTTTCAGGGTGTTTGCGAAACACCGGATGGGCAAAGTGGGGATGTTTTGACCGGTCGAAATTGCCAGTGGGAACCTCGTCCGTATTGTAGTCGTACACCTGCATGGCCTTGCGGCCAGCGAGTTTATGCTTGATCTCCTCGGGCAGTGTCTCTGCCACCTTGTAGCTGTTGGAAAATAATGTTTCGCCGCCATAAGTGGGGACTTCAATGGCGTATAGAATGGTGGCCTTTTGGGGGTTTTCCATATATGGCGTGTCGGAATGAAACATCATTTCGCCATCAGGTAACTTTCCCACAAGCTCGCCATTTTTCTCTCGAATATTCGAAATGAGCATGACGTTTTCGCCCATCTCCCGCTCGGCACGGGTAGTACCCTCTCGAACTCTAACCGCAATTTTACCAAAATTTGCAGCAAAGGCTTTTTGCTGATCGAGGGTGATTTCTTGATTGCGTAGCACGATGACTACATGCTCGTACCAGGCATTTTCAATCTCTTTTGCTGTTTTCTCGTCTATGGGTTCGCGTAAATCTAGGCCGCGAATTTCCGCGCCAATAGCGTCTGATAATGGGATTATTTCAACAGCAGACATGTGGCAACTCCTCGTAATTCCCTATTGTGCGGCAGCCTCCCGGAGGGGTGGTTCACCGGCAAGCACTGGATGTTCGTCATGCAATACGAGCCGGCGTAACAGTCGTCTCTCGTCGCTCGGAAAGTCGTTCCGGGCATGGACGCTGCAGCGATTGTCCCACATCAAAAGATCTCCGGGACGCCAGCTGTGTGCGTAGACAAATTCGTCTTTTTCTTGGTGGCGAAAGAGATAGTTGAGCAATTCGTCACTTTCGCCTCTAGGCAGATCTTGTATCTCCACCGTCATTAATTCACTGATGAACAGAGACGTACGGCCCGTCTCAGGGTGTTTGCGAAACACTGGATGTGCATAGTGAGGGTGGATACTAAAATCGTATGTATCTTCTGCTTTATCTTGGGCACCATAATCATAGATTTGCATCGCTTTTTTGCCCGCAAGCTTATGCTTTATCTCCTCGGGTAGTGTCTCTGCCACCTTGTAGCTATTGGAAAATAACGTCTCTCCACCCTTGGATGGGATTTCAATGCCGTACAGCAAGGTAGCCTTGCGTGGATTTTCGAAATAGGGCGTGTCCGAATGGAACATCATTTCACCATCGGGAAGGGTGCCGATAGGCTTGCCATTCTCCCGAATATTACTGACCAGCATAACATTTTCGCTAATTGACTGCTCATGTTTTGTCCCACCGTCGCCACCTCTCGGTGCCAGCCCACCGAACTGTTTAGCAAAGGCACGTTGCTGTTCCATAGAGATTTCTTGGC
>CAYZMI010000021.1:0-4237 GCA_964479475.1 uncultured Rhodospirillaceae bacterium
AAAACGGAAATTGCTCAGTTTTGATGTGATAGCATCTTAAGCGCCTTCAAGAGGCGCAGCTCGGCTAGGGAGAGGAACACTAATACACATTATCAGACTTTATTGTTTCAGTCGAAAAACCACCGGTATGTCAACGCCCGCACGCACAGGGACACCAGCGCGCCGGCCGGGTTCGAACCGCCAACGCTTGACCGCCCGTTGCGCCGCACGGTCAAGGACCGTGTGGCCGCTGCCTTTCAAAATCTTCACGTTATCGGCCCGGCCAAACATGGTTACCTCAACCCGCAGGATGAGGCGTCCCTCAAGATTAGCGCGGCGTGCAGCGCGAGGATAGACCGGCAACGGGTTACCTCTCCCAGGCGCTGCATAGCGCGGTGGCACAACCTTAGCCGTAGCCTCACCCGATGACGCCACACCAGACACGCTGTTGCTAACTTTTTTTGTTTGGATAGGTATTACCTTCTGCACCGAATTCAACCTTTTAGCAGGCCTATTAGCTCTATTCGGTGATTTATTGGCCAGCGCTTGATCTTTTAACTTCGTAGTGGGATGCCGTAATCGTTTAAATTTGGGTGGTGGCGCATAGCGTAAAAATTTGTCCGGCTGTAATTCTAGTAAGGCGGCAGAAACCTTAGATTGTTCCGACGTTGAGTTTTTTGCGATTCTGGGCTTGAAAACACGCGGCTTTGAAACAGTCTCTGGTAACGTATCTTTGACCGGTTTGCTCAGACGGTCAGGCTGCATAGGTGATTTAGAAACTGGCTCAGAACTGTCCTGCCCGGAGGAAAGATCAGAGTTTAAGTTTACTACAGGGTTCTGACTAAACTTGGGTTGATAATCATTTTTAACTTGGGAAGGTAATTCCGAAATTTGATCGACGGACGAAACCAATGGTAAACTCGGAGAGCTGGCACGGTAACGCGCGGCAGAACTCTCCGGTGTGGTATCGAGAATTTCAGGAGTACCACTCATCCGCTGCGGCTGCTCAGGAACAGCCAATAACTCGACGATGAATACTTTTGACGCCCGGGGCAATGCCTCCCCAGCACCCTGCCACGCCAAATATCCGCCAATTAACGCACTATGAATGATAACCGAGAACACAGCCGGGCTCGTCCAACGAGCTGCTCCAGTGATCGCGAATGAAGCGCTGATGGGTGAACCAATTTCTGGGTGAAAAGTCGTAGTAGACGGGCTCATCACGCGCACGCAAGCCCAGCGGGGTCTATCAAGTCCGCAACGTCAAAACGACGGATATAGTGCAATCCGGTGGCTAGTTTCAGCACGATAACCTTGTAAACTAACTGGCGCAGTAAAGGCAGGGTCGCTCGCCCGGATAATGATTGACCAAGCACCACACCGGAATTAATTAGAAACACTATTTCGGTGAGGCGTCGATCACCCGGCAGTCCATGAGACGAGGCGTGCTCGTATAAATTAAACAGATTTGGGGAAAACCAACTGAAGGAAGCAATTTGTGTTGAACCTAATATTATTGGTAACAATCGATCGGCGCAAAAATGGACTGGCAACGCCCGCACCCAGACTACTGGCCCGCTAAACACGTCAGTCAACCAGCCTACGGTACGGCCCGCTATTGGCACAACAAATTCGCAATGCTTCGGCTACACCTAACAATCGATTGTCTCTCAACACCGCGCCTCTTTCCGGCTTTTGTAATGTCCCTAGAGTTTAGCCATGTTTCGGATAGGCAACCAAACATTGGACGTTACTTTTAGCTCCACTAAAACTTTGCGCCAGCGCGCAAAAAGAAAGTGCGGCCGGGCTGTGGATAGGTATTGTAGCGACCAGCTGTCGTGGTACTGGCAACACCGTAATTAAAATATTTTTGGTCCAGTAAGTTATTGATCGTAGCCGACCAGAACAAATGGCCAACATCACCTCCTATCTTGATACTCAAAAGAACATGATCAGGCGTCTTAGGAAACGTATTAGCCTCGTCATTTTCAAGCCAACGTTCACCCACATAGTTGACCAAAGTATCAAGCCGGATATTTTCGTTGATACGCCAACCGAGCGAGGCCGCAGCAGTGATATCGGAAACCAAGGGTACGTCCTTACCGCTGAATGTCCCTGATTTAAACTCTGCATTAATCAGCGCCAAGTTGAGCCTGAGGGATACTTCGTCGTTTAGATCGGTCGAAACGGTTGTCTCCCAACCATATCGACGGATTGGGTCAAAGTTGGAGTTGGTGCCAAAGCCCCCACCGAGCCTTGGATTAAAGCGAATTTCGTTTTCAGATTCTGAATGAAAAAACGAACTTGTCACATCGACCTTGCCAAGGCGGATTTGCGCACCTCCCTCAAATTCCTGACCGGTTTGGGTCTTTAGATTGAAGGATACCGTATCTTCGGCATCGATGCGCTCATCTAGTGTAGGAAAACGGAAGCTGCGGCCACCACGCGCAAACAGCGAAAGAAAATCGGATATTTCCCAATCTACGCCCAAATTCACGGCATAATGGTATTCGGTATCATTAAGAGAGGCCTTGCTACCGCCGTATGCCCCAGGGGCGTTAGGATCGAATATATCTCCCACAGTAAAATCGACTAGCTGCACACGAGCACCGAACACGCCTGTGAGGTTGTCACGAAGATCGACCGAAGTTTGTCCATAAATTGCGGTGCTGTACTGTTCTGCGTCATATTGATGCTGCGCTGCATTGCCCGGCCGTTGTCGCCGATCGGAATCATAATCCGAATAATAAAAATCAATGCCAAATTTTGATTTGCCATCGACTCCAAGGATCCTATGATCAAGTGTAGCCCGCGGCGTAAACGACCAGGTGGATAGCACAGTGTCCACGTGGCTAGGAAATCCGGATGCAATATAGAAACCAGAATCCTGATCCTTGACCCTAACTCCGGCATCAACAATCAGATCCATATTTTTCCCTATCTGGCGAGTAAATCCCGTTGTGGCTCCGATCCCGTTCTGGAATGCAAAATCTAACGGGCTGGAAGCGCCGCGTGGATCGGTAGCAAACAGACTTGACGTCGTTGTCACGAGCCTGGCACCGGGTAGACCCAGCCGCTGTCCATCTAGATTAATTTTCACAAAAACATCACCGTAATCACCGATATGGCGTAATTCCGCCACTAAATTGCGCTGGATGATATCGTTGTTGTCGCGGTAACCCTCGCCGTTAATATAACTGGCATAGGCGTTGACGCTAAATGCACCTATATTTTTGACCGCAGATAAATTAGTTTCGCGGTAGACGTCGGAACCAATTGAAACATCTGCGCTGTAACTTGTCTTTTGTGTCGCCGGATCCTTGGTGATTATGTTGATGACACCACCGACCGCACCGTCGCCGTAGAGGACTGCACCTGCATTACCTCGGGTAATTTCTATTTGGTCGATGCTTTTAAGTGGAATGTTGGCATAATCGATGGATGCGAGGTCAATATCATTGAGCCGCCGACCGTTGAGAAGAATTAGCGTATTGGATTTAGCCGGGGCACCATAACCACGCAAATCAATTGTGGCACGCGATCCGGCTGTACCACCAAATAAATCAGTCGTCTGCAAACCAGCCTCGATGTCGAGTATTTCCGATAGAGTAGCCAGTGGCAGGCGGTCAAACACCTCGCCTCCAACACGGTTAGTCGAGGTAGCCGGCATGCCCGCGTCTATGCGGGTGGCGCTCACGACCACATCGGAGGTAGTAACTGAGTTTTGCGCCATAGCGCCTGCAGTTGTTGCCAACCAAACAAGCGCTGTAGACACTATAGCACTACATTCCAAATTCGTGGCGACGCATCTGAATTTATCGTTTTTCTTCATCCCTACATTAGACTCTTTTTTAACGCAGCCGTTGAAACGGTGTAGCCAAGTTCGACGGCAGTTTCATGCTGAACGAATTAAAAACGTCAGATAATGGGATGATCAACCAACAAGACTCCGCCTATGTGTCGCAGACACCTGCGTCACCACAAACGGAATACTCCGCACCGGCAGTCGCTCCGCCTGTCGGTTTGGTGACAACTCTGACGGCAGGTCTCCTGGCTTACGGATCACCGCCAGCGCCCTGCCTTCCCGGTTGCCCAGTGGCATCAATTGGCGCCGACTACCCGCCTACAGTTGCGGAGGCAGCCACGGTATTGGTTTTCGAATTACGCGAAGTCGCTTTCTTTAAAACCTCACCGTGTTCCCTTTTAAGCCCAAATATAAGGAACCGTCGAACAGGACAGTATCACTCGTTAATAATTG
>CAYZMI010000021.1:4337-9320 GCA_964479475.1 uncultured Rhodospirillaceae bacterium
AAGTCCGCATGATAAGTAGCTACACCCTGGGTCAGAGATCGTAGCTCTATAATCAGGTCTTGAATCTCCGATTGGGGCATTAGCGCAATTACGGAGTCCCAACCAGTCCACCCTTCCTTCGCATCGAAGCCCTGGATCTGGCCGCGACGACCACTGATCAAACCGTGCACCTTATTCGTGAACTCTGACGGTACGTCTACATTGACTTTAACTATTGGCTCGAGCAAGACCGGTCCGCATTTGGGCAAACCTTCCTTCATAGCTTCGCGCGCTGCCAATTTGAACGACATTTCATTGCTGTCTACCGCGTGGAACTGACCATCAGTAAGAGTGACAGACAAATCGACCACAGGAAAACCGAGCGCTCCTTCATCCATAAATTCGCGTGCTCCCGCCTCTACCGCTGGTATATATTGTTTCGGTACCGAGCCGCCAACCACCGTATTAGCAAACTCGAAACCAGCGCCGCGCGGTAATGGCTTAATATCAACATGTACATCGCCGAACATTCCGTGACCGCCAGTTTGCCGCTTAAATCGAGCGTGCTGAGACACTGATTTTTGGATAGTTTCTTTGTAAGGCACCTTGGGCTTTGTTGTCGTCGCACCAACATTGTATTTGCTCTTAAGGCGTTCAATAGCGAGCTGCAAATGAATTTCGCCTTGCCCGTTGAGTACCAACTGGTGGACATCGTTGTCCTGTTTGTAGCTGAGGGACGGATCTTCCTCGTTAAGCTTCTGCAATGCGCCGGTGAGTTTAACTTCATCGGAACGATTTTCGGCTGCAAGCGCAAAACCGTAAACGGGCGTTATTGCATCTGGCCACGGCGCGATGTCCGTTGGCACATCACCTGAGGGTGTCAACACCGCGCCGGTCGCAACCTCGTCCATCCGAGCAAAAGCAACCACATCACCAAGGGATGCACCAGATACCTTAGTCTGATTGCTACCCAAGAGTTTGTTAATTCCACCAATCCGGCTACCACTAAGCGTATCTCCCTCGGAAATATCGCCGCGCCAAACACGTGCTATGGATAGCTTGCCCGAATGAGCCGCATGCAAAGTTTTAAACACCTGAGCGACCGCCTCGCCACTAGGATCCAATCCCAGTCGCTGGGCGCTAGCATCAGGATTTGGCGTTTCATGCCGAAGTGCCTTCATCAAACGCCTTACACCATGGTCATGCTCGGCAGCACCCATAAATACTGGCACGATCTGCCCCCCTTGCAGAACCTTGGTAAGATGGTCATAGACTTCTTCGGTAGGTGGAATTGCATCTTCCAGAAGCTGCTCAAGCAATGCATCATCAAAATCGGCCAAAGATTCCAGCAACTCCTGACGGGCCAATTGATGCTCATCCGCCATGTCGTCGGGTATCGAAATTAAGTCGGAAGCCTCACCTGGCTTATATTTATATGCACGCTCGCTAACAATATCGACATAGCCTGTGATGTCCTCATCCTCAAGGATTGGCAAATGCCGTAGTACGAGCGGCCAGCTGGAATTAACCTGCAGCGCTTCGAGCACAGTTTGGACTGTCTGAGACACGGCATCCATTTTATTTATGAACACCATGTGGGGAATTTTGTTAGCTTCCAAAAACCTGAACAAAGGTGCCAATGCCACAGCCCGTTCGGCTACAGGTTCGCATACTACAACCGCCACATCGGCTGCCAACAATGCGTTATACGATTCTTGGGAGAGTTCCACCGATCCAGGACAGTCGATAAAGGCCCAATCGTCACCCAAAAACTCAGTATGAGCGACACTGAGTTCTGCACTCATTTGCCGAGCACGCGATTCAGGAGCAGAATCTCCAACGGTGTTGCCCTCCTTGACGCTGCCTTTGCGAGGCACGGCGCCAGTGGCGAACAACAGCGACTCCATGAGCGTAGTTTTACCACTCAAATAAGGCCCGATGAGGGCCGCGCATCGGGTGCCAGAGGCTAGTGCTCCTGCCATTTTTATCTCCCTTTCTTTCGCGCGAGATTTGTCTCGCATTGGACTGCCGGTATTTCCTGCCAGGCCGTCAACCTTCTATAAGATCTTGTATGTTTCCAGCCCGGCGCGCCGGATGCAAGGGTGAATCCGAATTCTATCGACCACAATGTTTTCATAGAGGGAAAAAGCCACGTATAGTGATTTCATGAGTGCACATGGCATAAAAGAAATCGGATACCTTGATTGTATAGGCGGAGGCCAAGTCCGGGTCGAGGGAAACACCGCCTTTGTCGGCCACATGGGAGCGCCAAACGGCACGTCAATCGTGGACGTCAGCGATCCAGCGAACCCGCGCACCGTTGCCGAGATTTCCATGCCACACAACACCCACTCGCACAAGGTCCGGGCCAAAGACGGGTTGATGATCGTTAATCACGAACGGCTTGGTGGTGAACAACCAGCAGATTTCATGGGCGGGCTCGGATTCTGGGACGTAGAAGACCCGCACAACCCGAAGCATATATATAATTGGGAAACGCCTGGCAAAGGCGTCCACCGGTTCGATTTCGACGGGCGGTATGCCTATATCTCTCCCACCGTCGAGGGTTATATCGGCAACATTATGATGATTCTTGACGTCCAAGATCCGTCTAAGCCAGAGGAAATAGGACGTTGGTGGATGCCGGGCCAGTGGGATGCTGGCGGCGAGAAGTATCATTGGGAAGGCCAGGTAGCACCGCGATGCCATCACCCGCTAAGATTGGGCGACCGGCTATATGTTAGTTACTGGCATCACGGTTTTTTCATTCTAGACATTTCAGATATCTCGAAACCTAAATCTGTATCAGGTTTCGCAACCAGCCCTGCCTTTCCCCACCCCGAGCACACCGCGCTCCCCATTCCGTTTCCGGTGCAGGGTCGAGACTTGATGATATTAGCCGACGAGGATGTGGCTAAGTTGCGACCGCATCCTCCAGCCTTTGCTTGGGTGGTGGATATCACTGTCGAACAGCAGCCACTCCCAATCGCGACTATTCAACCGAAAGGACAAGGCGCAATGGAGGCCCAGCCTATGACCGGTTGCCACCAGCCATCGGAGGTTGTGACTGGAACGGAAATTCCATTTGCCTGGTTTGCCCAAGGACTCAAGATTTTCGATATTGCTGATCCGTATGCGCCAACGGAAGTCGCCTGGTTTCAGCCCGATCCAGCGCCAGGTGCCGACCGGCCATCTACCAACGACGTCACCATTGATGAACGCGGGCTTATTTATCTGATTGATAGGATCCGGGGCCTCCATATCGTCGAACGCTCGTGAGGAAACACTGACAATTATGGAGAAACAGTCATATCCAGTACAGAAACGGATTCCTCAACCACTCGCAAATCACGGCTAGATACGCTTTATAGCCGGCTAGATGCAGAACATCTGGCACCCTATTGGGCGGTACAGTCGAAGACCACGCACGATGAGGATGACCAAGTGCTCAAGGGCAAACGGGCGCTGCCCTATGTGTGGAAATACAGCAAAATCAAGCCCATCTTATACGAGGCAGCCGAATTGATTTCCATGGAAGATTCAGAACGCCGTTCGGTAGTCCTCGTCAACCCAGCGCTGGCGCCTGTGCGCGCTACTGTAAGTTCACTCTACACGGCTTACCGACTCAACGATCCCAATGAAGTAATGCCACCACACCGGCATTCCATAAATGCCGTGCGTATTGGGCTGACAGGAAAACAAAATTTTACCGGCGTTGAGGGAGAGGATATCACCTTCGGACCAGGTGATCTTGTGTTAACTCCTGCAGATGCTTGGCACAATCACGGCAATCACGGTGACGATTTCGCGGTCAACGTAAGCATTCTCGACTTGCCATTATCAGAATTCCTCAATGCGGCTGAGTTTGAACACAACTACACCGAGGATAACGAAGCAAAATCCCAGCAAACGTCGCGCTACGACACCGATCATTCTCAAAAAACTTACGGCTCAGGAGGACTTCTGCCGCGCTTTGTCAATCATGTGCGCGGTACTGGTCGTCATTCACCCATGTATGTCTATCGCTGGGAAAACACCTATGAACAACTGAACAATTTCCGCAATCATGAGGGAAGTCCATGGGACGCTATTAGCTTGGAATATCGCGACCCCACCACGGGGCGTCCACCCTACCCCACCATGACGTTTTTCGGTCAGTTGTTGCGTCCAGGCGAGCAAACACTGCCACAAAGACAAAATGCGAGCCTGGTGTGCATAGCTTTCCAAGGTAACGGAAGAACATTTGTCGATGGCCAATGTTTCGATTGGGAACCATTTGATGCCGTTGCGGTGCCAGGCGGTCACTGGTTTCACCACCAAAATTTGTCTCCCAACAACGATGCAATTTTATTCGTCACTAGTGATGAGCCAACACTGAAGGTGCTTGGCTTTCACCGCCGACAGGGCAAAAACCAAGATGGCAGCGTCGTACAGCTGGACTGAAGTTTGTCCGTGCAAATCAATGAACTACAAAAATGTTTTGATTTCCATAGCCACTGAAGCCATCTGAGGGGCACACTTGCTTTGATTGTCGTTTCGAACAATATCAGACAGCCCGCACACACCAGTGTGGACGGAGACGGAGTGCTGTAATTGGGACTATTTCTTGCATCACCCGGAGTTTTTTTATGACCTCAATATCAAAAATTTTCGTAACGGCGAGTTTGATTACGTCGATTTTAGTGGTTTCTACGGGGATTTTCGCCCACCGCGGTGCGACGGGCGTCGTTAAGGACCGCATGGTGTTGATGAAAGAGATGGGAAAAGCAATGAAAACCATCAGCAAGATGGTACGCGGCAAGGCACATTTAGATATGACAAAACTAATCAAGGCTGCCGAATTAATCGGCGACCAAAGTCGACAGATTGATACGTTGTTTCCCAAAGGATCAGGAGACGGCCTTACCGAAGCCAGCCTCAAAATTTGGCAAGACCGAGCGGGATTTAGAGAAAGTGCACGCATGCTCGGTAGCGCCGCGGATAGCCTCCGCGCCGCAGCGACGA
>CAYZMI010000021.1:9420-30926 GCA_964479475.1 uncultured Rhodospirillaceae bacterium
AAAAAATAAACTCACGCGATGAATGTGTTCGTCTGAAAAATCGGATAATTTTCTGAAACCAGAATAAATCAAGGGGATAGCTAAATGTACGGTTGTAGCCGTAATGTATAGGGGTAATATAATTTCATCAAAAACTTAGTATTCCTAGCTGCCTGCGGCATGTTTTGCTGCACGGTAGCCGAATACCAGGGCCGGCCCGAGGGTCGTACCTGGCCCCGGGTAGTGCCCCTGCATCACAGAGGCCATATCGTTTCCACAGGCGTATAAACCATTGATTGTTTGACCATTTACATCCAAGACGCGAGCGTGCTCGTCGGTGTTAATCCCCGATGAGCAAGCGATCTCCCCAGGCCACACCTTCAGTGCCACAAATGGCGGAGATACAATCGGAGCAAGACATGGGTTGGGTTTATTACCGGGATCACCATTGACCCGATTGAGTTCGGTGTCACCCTTGCCAAATTCCAAATCGCTGCCAGTCTCGGCGTAGGTGTTATGGCGCTCCACTGTTTCAGTTAAGATCTCCCCATCAATTTGAATTTTATGTGAAAGTGCGCGTATTGTTTTAGCGCAAAACAGATACCCGCATTGTTCGTATTTCGTTACGTCTCTGGTCTCCGGATGAATTGCCCCAAGTCCATATTTTCGTACGAATTGGGCATCGCAGATTAACCAAGCAGGGATCGTGGGTGCCGTCTCATCGGCGCGAAACATAGCTTCGACGAAGTCGTGGTACGAGACACCTTCGTTTACGAAACGCCGCCCCCCGCCATTCACCGCTATTAACCCAGGCTTTGCGCGGTCGAGTAAAATATGAGGGTAAAGCCCGGTAGAGCCATCTGCTTTGCGCGTCACTGAGACCGGTGACCATAGTCCACCCATCTCGTGACTACCAGCTCGGAGCTCGGCACCGACACGCTCCGCCGCCGCAAGGCCGTCCCCGGTATTTTCCGGCACCGCCATGCTGTGCTTTGGTGTAGGATCGGGCATGAAACTCTTGCGGTAAACCTCATTATGGGCGAACCCACCCGTGGCCAGCACCACACCACGCCGTACACCGATGTGTAGTGAGCTGTCTCCTATAGTGATTTGTGCTCCATTGACCAACGAATTTTGTACAATCAATTCCTTGAAGTCCGCGCCAAACTTGATTGGCACACCGTTTTGAATAAGGCTGTAATAAAGCTGTGCTACAAGAGCGTTTCCCATCACCAGCCGCGTGCCCCGCTTATAACGAAATCTATCGATAACGTATCGCAGGATTAACCTCACGGAATGGAACAAATTGCTCAGACTTTTATATCTGCCCAACAGATAATTGATATCCGCCTTACCTGCCATCATGCCGCCGAATAGCAGATAATCGTCAATTGGTGGCCGCACCCGATGGAAATTGCCACCCAACTTACGCCCATCAAAAGGCTTCGGAATAATCGCTCGCCCTTTAGACCCAGCACCTGGCAAATTATTTCGGTAATCGGGATGGTGTCCGCAGGAACCAAATTCGAGAGCGGTCTTTTCCACAAGTTTATCGATAATAGTAGCGCCCTCTTGTATAAATGCTTCGCAACGAGGATCAATGCCATCTCCGCCAATCAACGCATTGAGATAGTCCCTAGCGTCATCCGCACTATCGTCATATCCCGCCGCCACACCATCGCTATTGCCCGGGATCCAGAGCGTACCGGCAGATGTTGCACCCGTACCGCCTACCATTTCTGATTTTTCACAGATGAGCACATCCAGACCGTCGATTGCGGCTACCAACGCTGCAGTCATGCCACCCGGACCCGCGCCAACCACTAACAAATCCACCTCATGATCCCAGTTCTGCACCGCCTCACTCATAATTGAATAAATCCCCTTTATCTTTTAACATTTGAATTACTTTCGCAGTCGTCTGCATCGCATTCCCAATGCTTAACTATGACATACCATTATGAATTTATGACGAAGTTAAAGGACCGCCTAAGGAAACAATCGAACACACGGTAGTTGAAAGACAAATTCAAATCCGCGTTGACCAAGAACAATTGTTGAAATTGGACGAATAATACCCATTTGACTGACCTGTTAATCTTTAGGTGCATAATGATCACCAATTGGTCGTGTTTTGGCTAGGATCCATCATGGTAAAAGCCGGAATATGCTGTTCCTGAAGACCAGTAAATTCGATCAACGCTTGATGTTTGGTACCGAAACCTCCATATGACGCGGAATGAGTAGGTTTGCTCCCGGACCTCGTATAGATACACGCACCGCCGCACTGATTGTGGTTATCGCGGCCGCCGGCCTGTTGGCCGTAGTCTTTGCTATGCAATTTTTGGGAGGATTTGCTCCTTGCCATCTCTGTTTGTTGCAACGCTGGCCGCACGGTGCCGTGATCTTGCTCGGAGCCGTTGCCTTTCTTCCAGTAGTTTCGGAAAGCGGCCGAAGGGTCCTATTGCTGCTATGCGCTGTAGCTTTTAGTATCACTGGTGGAATTGGTGGTTATCATGTTGGCGTCGAGCATAGCATATTCACAGGTCCTACGAGTTGCAGGGGTGATATTACTGGTGCCACAATTGAAGAGCTGCGCCAAAAACTTATGGCGACCCCCATTATCCGGTGTAACGAGGTAACTTGGTCACTGTTCGGCATTTCATTGGCTGGCTATAACTTGTTGGTCTCGACTGGCTTGGCCATTTTCAGTGTGATAATGGGTCTGCGTGGATTGAAAAACACATGAAAGACGGCACTAAATACCGGCCAAAAAAAACCGGGCAGGGTCTAATGCCAGGCGACCCCAGTAAAGAGGAACTGGTGAATGCTATGATCCGTGTCAATCATGCGGGCGAACATGGCGCAGTGCGAATTTATGAAGGTCAACTTGCCGTACTTAGCGGCACCGGGGCCGAGGTGCCAATACGGGAGATGGTGGAACAAGAGCAGCGACATCTGGATGGATTCGATACACTATTGGCAGACCGAAAAGTCCGACCGACGTTGTTGAGCCCGATTTGGCATGTCGCGGGATTCGCGTTGGGCGCCGGCACCGCTTTGTTGGGTCCAGAAGCAGCCATGGCCTGCACCCAAGCGGTAGAAGAAGTGATTGGCGAGCATTACGCGGAGCAAGCAAATCAGCTCGGGGACGACGAATCAAAACTGCGTGACATGATAGAGGATTACCGCGCCGATGAAATTGCCCATCGGGACAAAGCAGTGGTGGAGGGTGCCGAGGATGCGCCCGGCTATGAATTACTCACTAGCGCAGTAAAAGCAGGATCGCGTCTTGCCATTTGGCTTTCAACGCGAGCTTAAATTAATAACAGCCCGAATTGCGGTTTACGCTTTGATCATCACCTTTTAGGGTAATGGATGGATTAAGGCTTATACGATATCTCAAATTGACACTCCTGCTATACAAAATTGTGGATCTGGCATGGCTCGATGGCAATATACGTGTGAACACACCGGTCCTGACACCCTAGCCGGCCGCTATATGCGGCAATACTGGCAGCCGATTTTTGTGTCAGGTGAAATCGCGCCTGGGCGTATAAAGCCAGTCAAAATCATGGGCGAAGATTTAACACTGTATCGCGGCCGCAGTGGTCAGCCCTACGTTGTTGATTTCCGCTGTGCACACCGCGGCACTCAGCTGTCGGTAGGTCGCGTAGATGGCGAAGAGATCCGTTGTCTTTATCATGGTTGGAAATATGACGGACAAGGACGGTGCGTCGAACAGCCGGGCGAAATTGGACACGAATTTGCATCGACCGTCAAAATACGTAGCCATCCGGCGCGCGACTATTACGGGCTGATCTTCACCTTTCTTGGAGAAGGCGAGGTACCTGACTTTCCTCTTTTTCCTGAGTTAGAGGGAGACGGGGTGATTGAATCCCGGGCCTACACACGCCGCTGCAATTTAACTAACTTTATCGACAATGCATTAGACGAAGTCCATCTGGGCTTTACCCATCCGTTAGGATATGCGCGGCTGCCAGAAATTCCTGATATTCGCATTAGCCGCACTGAATTTACGGCCGTGTCGCACTGTTCACGGCCAGGCCGGGTTGATCGCATCACCGAATTTCTCATGCCCACAATTCTGCGATTTAAATCCTCTTCACCTTACAAAGATGTGGCTTGGGCGGATTCGGTGTCCTGGCGTGTTCCCATAGACGATGCGAAAACGCGTTCCTATATGATCTCGCGTTACGTCACCACCGGGGGGGGCGAAGCTGCATTTCTCGAGCGTCAAGCGCACCTACGCTCTTTGCCAGTGCCGGATATGGAAACCTATGCAGAGCGCATTCTAGAGGGCGAATTAACATACGACGAAGCGCTTAAAGAAATGGGAGAACACGATCCTCGCCTCGACGTAACTTTGCAAGACAATCTTGCCATGCCGGGCCAGGGAGTGGTTGCTAATCGCGCCACAGAGACATTGGGACAATCCGATATCGGCGTAACCGCGGTAAGGGATTTATGGAGCGAACAGCTTAAAATAATGGACGAAAATGGTGAAGTCTGCATTTGGATTCAACCACCTGCCGCCATAGCCGCTTCGGGCGAAGACCTTTTAGAAACAGCGAAGTAACGCCGTTGGAAATTTAGGATTTAATAATTTCCCGGTGCAATCTCAATTGCCCCCCCACAACGGTTGGCACTGAACTGCTACCACTTGATCATAAGCGACTGGAGCATTCAATTGCCCAACAGTTTGGGCGAAGCTGTTAAGTCGCGTTACGGCCTCTTCGGTAATGACCGGATCATAGAACGGTGTATCTCGCTCGATGACATTAGCAATTAATACTCCGAATTCAGGAGGAAATAATTGCACCCCAACTTCGCGTGCCAAACCAGGACTTTTACGAAGTAGCGATTGTGCCTTTACTATACCGCGCACCGCGGCATCTATTACTTCGGGCTCGCGAGCGAGAAATTCGTCAGTAGTCACCAGTCCGGCAAACGTAGCAAAACGAATATCAGCGGGATCCTCGCCACGTCGCACATCGATATGAATTTTACCTGCGCCGCTAACGACCGCTGTCTCGGCGCCCATAGCATTCGACCAAAACCCATCGATCTCGCCATTGATCAACGCTTGGCCGGCGAATACACCGAACGAAACGTTTTGTTCTTGAGCGCCATCAAGCGCGATAACCTCTACATCACGGCCTGGCTCAAGTCCGGCGCTCCGCAGCAATTCTTTGAACACCAGGTCAGGTCCTTCCGCTGCAGCAAGACGCAACCCACGAAGTGCGTGTGTATCACCGCGTTCAGCGGCAAGATCCGATCGCGTGGTTAGCAGCCATGGCGTACCCTGGGACAAGGCAACCGCAATCTTAACACCTTTCCAGGCAGAAAACTCTGTTAGCACGTCGAACACGGACCCCGCGATCATAGCGTCAGCCCGTCCATCGCGGAGCGCCTTGGTGGAACCAAGCATAGGTTCAAGTCCAATATTTACTTTCAGTCCTTCGTCCCGGAAACACCCCAACGCGTCAGCGGCGAGTGCAGGAAAACAGGTGTTGCTAACTAAATCGACAGCGGCAATACGCATAAGGCAATCCTACTCCTAATCAGCATCAAGTTCGCTATCCCAGTAGAGAAAATCGCGCCAACTTTTATGCAAATAATTGGGTGGAAATGCCTTACCGTTTTCCTGAAGCTGCCAGGTAGTCGGTTGGAAAGGTTTTTGCTGGGGGTGCATTTGCACTTCTTTGACCGTCTTGCTGCCCTTACGCAGATTGCATGCCGAGCACGCCGTGACAACGTTAGTCCAGGTTGTCATACCGCCGTGAGATTTGGGGACGACGTGGTCGAAAGTTAATTCATGGGTCGGGAACCCATTACCGCAATACTGACAATCAAACCGATCGCGAAGGAATACATTGAAACGGGTGAACGCAGGCCGACGGGACAAATGGATATATTCCTTGAGCGCGATAACGCTCGGCAGCCGCATAGTAAAAGACGGGGAGTGCACGGATTGTTCGTATTCAGAGACGATATTGACGCGCTCGAGAAACACGGCCTTAACTGCTTCCTGCCAACTCAAAAGTGATAGCGGAAAATAGCTCAACGGGCGGAAGTCCGCATTGAGAACCAGGGCAGGCGATTCATTAAAAGGCGCCAATCTTTACTCCTAACTCCTGCAAGCACTGACAACCATATCCCAGACTATGAGAGAAAATGTTACAAAGGATTCCCTTTAAACACAATTGGTTATGGGAAACCCACCCCATGACCCTATTAAAAGGGTTAGGAATATTGAAGCACAACCTCAGAACAGCAAAATCATTAGTATCTTTTGGTCGTTACACCTCAAAATTTTGAAATATTGAAAGCCAGGCCGTAGGGTTAATGTGCTTTATCTCCTCTTGGAATACGGCAGAGACGATTTGCCCAAATGTGGAATACCCGCTAATTGACCCAGCAAGATTATTGCTGACGCGATGGGAACGTATCGATACCCAACTTCTTTCGAAATTCAGCAGTGGGTGCCAGCCGTTCTTCATCAATTGGGATACCAGTACCGTCAGCCACACGGTCTATCGCGTTAAACGTCGCAGCAATGGCTGCGGCATCTACTAACCCCGCATCACCAATCGCGTTCTGCAGCGCCAGACGTGAATTAATCAAATTTTCTTGATCATTTCCGAGGATTGATTCTGCATAGGCCACAAGAAGACTACCATGTTGAATTCCGCCATCGCCATATGCTTCCCCGATGACGCCTTTAAGATCTATTTCCATGCCTTTATGTTGACCGCTCGCACGGAGCAGTAGCGTGTGGCTGGTGGTTCAATAGGCACACTGGTTGATGGCGGAAATTCTCCCAGCTATCAATTCGATTTGCTCACGCATGATCGCACGTGAGTCGTTGTTAAATTCTTTCATCTGAAACGCCGATAGATATTGCGCCGCTACTAAACGCATAAAGCTATGCGCCTCATTCGGCACCAGGCTTAACGCTCGGCGAACATTCGACGCTTCAGGTCCGAAGGTATTTAAATCGTCCCCCATAGTATTTTCTTTTGAGATCCACGGTACCCAGGCGAGCCCTTTTACAGCTCGTTCGGGGCGTGACTTTTCTGGTACACCGGTAATTGGAGTAGGTAGGGACCGCCGAGCAAGTCCAAGTGCATGTGTAAAGGTATCTACGCAGATTGTAATAGCCAACACGGCCAGAGTTTCCACGTATTCGTCCTCACTCAGTCCATCTATTAGTAGGCCTTTATACCAGTCCTGGGTTAGACGTCCGGAATCGTTCACAATGCGATGAATCATTTCCACCGTCACGCTGGATAATTCACCGAGATTATCGTGTATCCCGTCCACTGCGTATGGCGACAGTACCGAATTCCGTTCGGCACATAAGCTGCAATCTGCGGCGTTGCGCACCTCTGCCGCAATGGCGACCCGTGTCTCACCGGTTAACCATAGACCTGGACCCGAGATGTGAGCCCAAACGCGCGAATGCTCTGCCGCCAGATCAGCCCGGATCGCCAACGGCGCGTCATCATAGGAAAGCCCCGTCATTACGTACTACCCCCTTTGATTAATAAATTCATAAAATAAAATATTCTGTATATCTCATACTCCCAGATCCGCGCGTTCTCGGACTTTTTGTGCGTAATGCTTGATCGCCTTTTGCATGGGCCAGGCTGGCCGATAACCAAGATATTTGCGCGCAGCCGAAAGATTGAATGGCTCGGAGACAAATTTAGTTCCCTTTGTTTTGACCCAAGCACTTTTGGTTAGCCTTATTGAAGAACCCGGAATAGCCTTTTCGGCAATTTCAATTATCTCTTTCACACCCATAAGCTTACCATCGCTGATATTGAAAATTCGCTGAGGGGGGTTGCGTTTTAACTTATAAGCGAGCGCCACCGACTCCCCTGCATCGAGCGCATAGAGATATTGGTTAAGGTCGGTAACTGGTCGGCGAATGATGGCCTTGCCAGTTAATGCCGCTGGCTCGATTGAATCACGCATGAAGGCGGACGCCCGAGAAGTATAGTATTTGCTGATACCAAACACTGAGCTAAATCTAACGGCTGTCAAATCGACCCCATAATCGCGCGCGTAGTGCATTCCCATCATCTCAGCGGCAAGCTTGGTCGAACCGTAGTAGGATCCCGGCCCCCAAGGGTGTTTTTCTGTCCATGCCTTACCTTCGTGTACGCTCGAGTCATAGACACCAATTGTACTTATAAATACCGTGCGGCGCAGTTTAGCGATACGGTGGGCTTCGAATATGTTGACCGCACCAACCACATTAACCTGCGTGCAGAGCGACGGATTGGCGCGCGCGCGCTCAGGTAAAAAAGCAGCAGTATGTACAATGCCTTTGACGTCGTATTTCTCGACTACTCGGAGCACGTTAGGCAAATCTAAAATATCTCCGCGCTCCAATATGTAGGGCTTACCCTCCATCACCAAGTCAATGTACGTGGAACTTGGTGCCACGTCGTAGAATATAATTTTCTCGCGCCGTGCCGCCAATGCTGCCGCCGCATGGGTCGCGATTAGTCCCGCGCCCGTTACCAATATCGTCATAAAAACCTCCGCGGTTTATGGTTCTGACAACTGCACCGACATAAAACCAGCACCAAGCCGTATCCCGTCAGGATCAATACCATGCCCTAATCCAGGCCGCCGATGGGTTTCAACCGAGACGCCACAATCACGCATGTAATTCGCGGCAGTGTCCATCAAATCCACTGATAGCATGGCGTCATCTTCTCCATGAATAAGCATCACCGGCGGGCGGGCGATGATCTCATCGCCTAAAACTTCCGGACTTTCCAGCCGGCCCGAATAGCCGAGGATACCAGCGCAAGGGGCCTCACGGCGTAGCGCCACGTGGAGCGACAACATCGTACCTTGCGAAAACCCGCACATAATCAATTGGTCATCAGTTAACCCACGTTTTTCCAACTCTTGATCAATGTAGGAGTTGACAATATCCGCACCGCGCCGCACTTCGGCCAAACGGTTGACGCCCTCAGCCTGCCATACTTCAAACCATTGTAATCCGCCAAACGGATTACTTTCGCAGGGGTAAGGCGCATTAGGCGATAAAAACTCGGTATTTGGCAAAACTTGGGAAAACGGTGGCGCTAATCCGATGAGATCATCCCCGTTCGCGCCATAACCATGTAGCAATAATACCAAACTTTGTGGATTTCCCCCCTCAGCCGGGCCGAAGCTCGGGCCGCTCAGTTTTGGCAGGTCGGTCATATCGGTTTTTCCCCTTGTCCTTTGCGCACCGTGTTCAAGTAATAGTGCCACAGAATCCGTGCGGCAACCGCACGCCACGGCCGCCACGCATCTCCCAAGGCCATCAACTTATCTTGGTCAGGACGGGCGCTAAGGTTCTTGACCCGATAAGCTCCAACCGCGAGTGCCAAATCGCCTACAGGCCAAATATCCGGCCGGCCTAGTGCTTCCAAAAGGTAGATATCAGCGGTCCAATTTCCTATACCGGGTAGCTTCATCATCTCGGCCTTCGCCGTTTCATCGTCACGGTGCCGCAACCGTTCTAAATTTATGATGCCATCGCAAACTGCATTTGAAAGTGCCCGCCCGTAGCGAATTTTTTGACGCGAAAAACCAATCGCTTTAAGATCGGCGTCTGCAAGTGCAAGGAACGATTCAGGTAAAAGCGGAGACCCCGTTCGTTGTAGTAAGCGCTCGTATGTTGCGCGAGCGGATGAGAGTGAAATCTGTTGTTCGAGAATCAAATAAAGTAGTGTGCGAAATCCCGCGGGGCGTCGCCAAATCGGCGGCGGACCAAACTTGTCCACCACAGCTGCAAGATCTACATCGGCAGCGCAGATTTCGGAAAGTGCCATGTCATAGCGCGGCCGGGTTAGGACTTTTATACCCCGCGCACTCATCGATGCATGCCTCGAACTATATCCACATAGTCTGGCTCTTCGGGCGCAAACAATCCATGGCGAATAAAAAAATCGATATTGGCGACGGCGCAGTTAAACTTGAAATCAGTAGTCTGCGCCGTGATCTCCATTACCTCGTGTACCGGAAGCAAGTGGAACTCGGCTGTTTCCCCATCAATATTCCGGGGAATAAAACTTCGTGGAAGTTCCAGATCGTAGACAAACATGACGTCGGGTTTAATCCCCTCTTCGGATTCATGACAGTATGAAATCGTCCCCACTGGTTTAGCGGTCGCGGCAAGCGCTGCGGGTACCGCAGCCTCTTCACTTGCCTCCTTAATTACGTTTTGCAAAACCCCCATTCCTACGGCCAGGCCGCCTGCTACCATCTGATCAAGCTTACCCGGATAGGTTGGCTTTTCTATCGACCGCACGCCGACCCACATTAAAATCTCTTCTGCCTCGCGGATAAAGCCGTGGAGGTGTACGCCATAGGCAGGCACCCCGAACCGAGGCACCGCAGCTCGCTCCATCTCGAAGAGAGGTTCGACGGAAAATCCGACCCCCACCGGGTAGGGCTCGCCACGCCAACCTGAAAAATACCCCTCGGCATCAAGGACCCTTAAAGCGTTTTCTACCGCCGCGCTGCGCTCAGCATAACCGATCAACCCAGCCACTAGAGAAACGTGGTCATCATAGATTGAAAAAGTGTCTCGAAACCGCTCTAGACAGGGTGCAAACGCCCGGTGTACCCAACCGACTCGAACGCCCTCGACACAAAACGGCAAATATTCTTCAAAGCTTTTTGCGTTGTTACATTCGTTAACTCGATCGAGAAAGCTCATTGGAACAGCCCGCCATGGAGTGGCCTAAGTGTCAAGTTAAACCAGACACTTGAGAGTTGTTTCGTGCCCAGAAAAGACAGGATACAATCTCTCCATGACTAATGTTTTTCCGTGGCTAGTAATTCTTGCCGTCGGCGCCACACTTATAGTGTTGATCGCCGGGGTAATCACCATGCTTCGGCACGGCAATGTGGACGCGCGAACGTCGAACAAGTTGATGAGGTATCGCGTCCTGTTCCAATTTGCGGCCATTACGCTCATCGCACTAGCATTTATATTTGGCGGTAAGTAGATTAATGTTCCTCTTAATTAGGCCATGTTCCGTATTTAATCTTTATTTAATTGAAGTTCTCTAGGCCGTGTCTACTGCGCCACATATGTCATCCCCAACGCTAAATAAATTCAGACAGAACAACCATTTGATATTTTTAATCTGCTATCAGGGGCAAATTTGGACACGCGATTACCCAACTAGATGCCGAACGGCAAAATCTTGGCGGTAACGAATATAGTTAAAATTTTTACCAGATTGTGTTGCACAAGATAAGAATTCAGAATAGCCAAGTGAGTTCTGGTGCCCCTCAACTTGACAGAACGATAAAGCTGAATATGAATGTTTGTGCACAGACCATATTCCGCGGCGAAGGTGCCGCACAAATTCCGGATTGATCATGAAGGTTCTTGTCGCCGTAAAACGTGTCATCGATTACAACGTTAAAGTAAGGGTTAAGGGGGATAACACGGGGGTCGAGACGGCTAATGTCAAAATGTCTATGAACCCGTTCGATGAAATCGCTGTCGAGGAAGCGGTGCGGTTGCAGGAAGCCGGTACCGCCTCTGAGATCATCGCAGTTTCTATGGGTGAGGCCAAATGTTCTGAGACCATTCGCACAGCTCTGGCCATGGGCGCGGATCGAGGTATTCACATTAAGACCGATAGTGAATTGCAGCCGCTTGCCGTCGCTAAACTTTTGAAATCCATTGTCGAAAAGGAAAATCCTCAACTAGTAATCCTTGGGAAACAAGCGATAGACGACGACTGCAGTCAGACAGGACAAATGCTTGCTGCATTACTCGGCTGGTCACAGGGAACTTTCGCGTCCAAAGTCGAAATAGAAAATGGTACCGCTAACGTTATGCGAGAGGTGGATGGTGGGTTAGAGACTGTAGCGTTGAAGATGCCCACGGTGGTGACCACTGATCTCAGGCTCAACGAGCCTCGTTATGCGTCACTACCGAACATCATGAAGGCGAAAAAAAAGACCATCGACGAGTACAGCCCGCAAGACTTAGGCGTCGACGCAACACCGCGGCTGATAACACTTCGGGTTGATGAGCCACCCCCGCGACAGGGAGGGGGCAAAGTCAAAGATGTCGCAGAGCTAGTCGATAAGTTAAAAAATGAAGCGGGGGTAATCTGATGGCAGTCCTTGTCATAGCCGATCACGATAATGTGGAAATCAAGGGCGCAACGTTAAATACCATTACCGCCGCTGCGCAGCTTGGAGACGTAGATGTTCTGGTTGCAGGCGAAACCTGTCAAGCTGCCGCGGATGCTGCCGCCGCAATTCAAGGCGTTTCAAATGTCCGGTTAGCAGATAATAGTGCCTTTGGGAATGCTCTGGCCGAACCAGTAGCAGATTTAGTCGTGGGCCTAGCTGCCGATTACAGTCACATCTTCGCACCGCATACCACAAGCGGTAAAAACATCGCACCCCGTATTGCAGCCTTGCTTGATGTCGTTCAAGTCTCCGACATTATGGCGATCAAGGATGCTAAAACTTTTCAGCGACCAATCTATGCCGGAAATGCAATAGCCACAGTCCAAACCGAAGACGAAAAATTGGTGGTCACAGTCCGCAGTACCGCCTTCGCCAAAGCCGAAACGTCCGGCGGCAACGCCAACATCGAGATTCTTGAAACGGCTGCAGATCCGGGCCTGTCATCCTTTGTAGGTCAAGACCTCACAAAATCCGAGCGCCCAGAACTTACTGCCGCCCGTGTCGTCGTCTCAGGCGGTCGTGGAATGCAATCTGGCGACAACTTCCCGCTGGTCGAAGCTGTAGCCGACCGACTTGGCGCCGCTGTAGGTGCATCACGTGCTGCAGTAGATGCAGGTTATGTACCTAATGATTACCAAGTAGGCCAGACCGGGAAAGTCATCGCACCCGAACTATATATTGCGGTGGGTATATCGGGCGCTATTCAGCATCTCGCGGGGATGAAAGACAGTAAGGTAATCGTCGCCATCAACAAAGATGAGGAGGCGCCTATATTTCAGGTCGCGGATTACGGTTTGGTAGGCGATTTATTCGACGAAATGCCGAAACTTGCCGAAGAATTGGATAAGCAGGAGATTAAGCCGCGCTAATGGCCATAGACATCAAATCTATAGGCGTCATCGGCGCCGGCCAAATGGGCGAAGGTATCGCCCAAGTCTTTGCGCAAAGCGGGTTTTCAGTCAAACTTTCAGACTTAGATGGAAAAGTGCTGGTAAAAGCAATCGACGGCATTCGCAGCCGACTGCTACGCCAGGTGAAGAGTAAGCGCCTTACGCACGATATATTGGAACAAACGTTGGCCAATATAGAAACCGCCACTGACTATAAAATATTTTCAAAATGCGATTTGGTAATTGAGGCCGCGACGGAAAACGAATCCATCAAACGGAAAATCTTTGAAGACCTAACGCCAATACTTCGAGACGACGCGCTCTTAGCTACCAATACCTCTTCTATTTCGATCACTCGCCTTGCTTCTTCTACGGACCGGGCAACCCAGTTTATGGGGGTCCATTTCATGAATCCTGTACCCGTGATGAAACTAGTTGAGCTAATTCGTGGCATCACAACCGATGAGGATACATTCGCCGCAGTCCGGACCGTGATCGACAAACTTGATAAGACAACTGTGGTATCGGAGGATTTCCCCGCATTTATCGTCAATCGGGTGTTGTTGCCAATGATTAACGAAGCGATATACACGCTACACGAAGGTGTCGCGTCGGTAGCGGACATCGATAATGCAATGAAACTTGGCGCCAATCATCCCTTGGGTCCGCTCGAACTCGCCGACTTCATTGGGCTTGACACCTGTCTTTCAATCATACGGGTGTTGAACGAGGGTTTCGCCGACACCAAGTACCGGCCCTGCCCACTTTTGGTAAAGTATGTGGATGCGGGCTGGCTCGGCCGCAAGACCGGACGCGGGTTCTACGACTATTCTGGAGACACCCCAATTCCAGCGCGGGCATAATAATCGATGAGTTGAACCGCCTCCAAGCTGTCCCATTCAGCGGAACCGGCTAACCTACCTACCTCGCGCCCGGCGCGATCCAGCAAGACTGTTGTGGGGAGGACTTTTACATTCATTTCCCGCGACAGGGCGAGCGCCTGATCGACTAACACGTTCAGTCCAGCTAAATCGTATTTTTGAACAAATGGCGCAACTACGGTCCAGCCGCGCAAATTTTGCGACACAGCGACAATAATAAATTCTTTGCCCCCACGCTCTTTTTGCAGACGCAATAGTGAAGGCATTTCTCGGATGCACGGCCCGCACCAGGTCGCCCAAAAATTTACGAGCACCATTTTTCCCCTGAATTCCGAGAATTTTCGGACCTCACCATTGCGCGCCAGCATCCCTCGAGTGGGTGCTGGCCTAACATCCAAAGTTGGTGCAAAGTTTCGCATCCAACCGGTCAGCGGCGGCGATACGTTATTTTCACTTGATTTTACTGCAAAAAACCACCAGATGGCGGTACCGGTACAAATTATTAGCGCTAACCAAGCTGTGCGTTTGAGCATTTTACTCCAATTTATCGAATACGAATGGAAACAATGAGCGCAAAAACAGAACCATCAGATGTGGACGGCAACAACACTGCCACGCCACAAACATCACAGCAAAGTCAAAACTCACCCAACACAATGTGGGGCGGACGTTTTGCCTCGGGACCCGATGAGCTAATGGAGGCACTTAATGCCTCTATTGAATTCGACCAGCAGCTATATTCTCAAGACATTGAGGGGTCCATTGCCCATTGCAGGATGTTGGTAGCACAAAACATTATTGACGCAAAAGCAGGTGATCGGATCCTCCAAGGATTGATGCGCATCCAAAAGGAAATTGAAGAGGGTAGTTTCGAATTTAAGACAGAGCTTGAGGATATTCACCTCAACATCGAAAGCCGGCTGCACGAGCTTATTGGTGACGATGCTGGCCGTCTGCACACCGCTCGCTCACGCAACGACCAAATCGCAACTGATTTCAAACTCTGGGTACGCGATGCGCTGGATAGAATAGATAACAGCTTGCAAGATTTGCAAGGGGCGCTGATTGACCAGGCAGAAGCAGAAGCCGAGACAGTGATGCCGGGCTTTACTCATATGCAATCAGCACAGCCTGTGACGATGGGGCATCATCTCATGGCCTATGTGGAAATGTTTGGTCGTGACCGCGGTCGGGTACGCGATGCGAGGGCGCGGCTCAACGAGTGCCCCCTTGGATCGGCAGCGCTCGCCGGAACGTCGTTTCCCATTGACCGCGACCAAACTGCATTGGCACTTGCTTTCGACCGACCAACCGCCAACTCACTGGATGCCGTCTCGGACAGAGATTTTGCTATGGAATTCCTGTCAGTTGCTTCCATAACGTCGGTTCATTTGTCTCGGCTCGGAGAAGAAATCGTTGTCTGGTGTTCAGCTCAATTCGCTTTTGCCACTTTGACCGACGCATTCACCACAGGGAGCTCTATTATGCCCCAGAAACGCAATCCTGATGCTGCTGAGTTGGTGCGGGCCAAGACAGGACGCATAATTGGCTCACTGGTGGGACTGCTTACCGTAATGAAAGGTCTGCCCCTGGCCTATTCAAAGGATATGCAGGAAGACAAAGAGCCTGTGTTCGATGCAGTCCACTCGTTGTCATTAGCAGTTACGGCCATGGCAGGAATGATCCGTGATATCCATTTTGACGGTGAACGGATGGCCTCTGCGGCTGGTGACGGCCATGCGACTGCAACAGATCTGGCGGATTGGCTGGTGCGGACACTTGGTTTACCTTTTCGACAGGCCCATTTCATAACTGGCGAACTGGTGCAACTCGCCGATCAAAAGGGCTGTAAGCTCTCTGAGTTATCCATCGATGATATTCGAAACGTCGAGCAAAACATTACTCAAACGGTGTTTGACGTTTTGACAGTCGAATGCTCAGTGCAAAGCCGAACCAGCTACGGTGGCACCGCGCCAAATAATGTACGTGCCCAAATCAAACAGGCCAAAAAACGATTTTTATGATCAAACAAATCCTCACGTTGATCTTGATTTACATTCTGGCTACGCCATTAGTGGCGTGTGGTAAAAAGGGCCCGCTCGATCCACCCGACGGAAAAAAGATCGATTATCCAAGGCAATATCCGTAATGAATTATTTTGACTATCGCGACGGGCAACTCTTCGCGGAAGACGTTGCGATCTCCGACATTGCGGCGGCCGTTGGTACGCCGTTTTATTGTTATTCGACAGCTACACTAACGAACCAGTACCAAGAGTTCGCGGCGGCCATGGCAGCAGTAGGCGCACGAGTTTGCTATGCCATTAAGGCTAATTCCAACCAAGCGGTAATCCGAACTCTGGCGGAATTAGGCGCAGGGGCAGACGTAGTCAGTGGTGGGGAATTACGCCGTGCGATTGCCGCCGGTATTGCGCCCCAAAACATCGTGTTTTCGGGTGTTGGTAAAACACAGGCCGAGTTAGAGTATGCACTGTCAACCGGGATCGGGCAGATTAATGTGGAATCAAAACCCGAACTGGATGCTATAGATAAAGCTGCTGAATTTGCGGGCGTGGAGGCCTCGATTGCTCTCCGCGTGAATCCGGACGTGGATGCGCATACCCACGATAAAATCTCCACCGGTCGTAAAGACGACAAGTTTGGTATCGAGATGAACTGTGCCTCATCTCTTTATGCGCGTGCTACTGAAATGTCATACGTTCGTCCGGTTGGCCTTGCCGTCCATATTGGTTCTCAACTGACAACTCTGCAGCCGTTCAAGGCAGCCTTTTCGCGCGTTGCCAAATTGATCGGTGAGTTGCGGGCCAATGGCCTACAAGTCGAACGATTGGACCTTGGTGGCGGTCTAGGTATCACCTATCAGGATGAACAACCGCCGGACCCAAACGAATATGCCGACGTTATCAGTGAGACAACTAAAGGGCTTGATGTGGAACTGACCGTCGAGCCTGGGCGGCTTTTGGTTGGAAATGCGGGGATCCTGGTGACGGCAGTAATTTTTAATAAGAATACCTCGACCAAGCGCTTTGTAGTCGTGGATGCAGCAATGAATGATTTAATCCGCCCATCACTATATGATGCGGTTCATAGCGTAATCCCGGTGGTCGATGCGGGAAACTCTAAGGCAACCATCGCTGATGTCGTCGGACCAGTTTGCGAGACCGGCGATGTCCTCGCGACAGACACGGCACTACCAACTCTCGAAACAAATGATTTACTAGCCATTAAATCGGCCGGTGCATACGGCGCGGTTATGTCGTCGACGTACAATTCTCGACTTTCCATCGCCGAAGTGATGGTCAAGGATAACAAGTATTTTGTGATTCGACCGCGGACCGACTATGAAGCGTTGCTATCACTTGACCGAATTCCCAGTTGGTTGGGAAACTGAGAGTTTAATTCGTCTTGCCAAGGCGCCAGAGGTAATGAGGCGAGAACACGATGGCGCGCACTGATAAATATACATTCAAACGGCAAACACCCGGCTTGGAACGAAAAATTTTTTGGGCACGGCTGATGCTTGCCTGGGAGATACTGTGGCCAACTTTGTGGCCTGCTGTTGGGATCGCCGGGTTGTTTTTAGCTCTAAGTTTATTCGACGTACTGCCGGCACTCCCCAATTGGCTGCATACATTAATCTTGATCGGGTTCGTCCTTTTACTTGTGCGCGCAGTATTTCTCGCCATACACCGTTTCGAGATACCTGATAAATACAAGGGCCAGCGTCGCCTTGAGCGTGATAATGGACTTGAACACCGACCGTTGACAGCGGTTACGGATACCCTAGCTGGGGGGGCTAGCGAGCCCATTTCGGGACAAATCTGGCAAATCCATAAACAACGTATGACCAATTTAACGCAAGGCTTAAAGGTCAGACTGCCGTCAACAGGGTTAGCCAGGTCGGACCCTTTTGCTCTGCGAATTAGTCTCGGATTGTTGTTGGTCGTCGCAATTACTGCGGGCAGGTCAGAACCACTTGAGAGGCTCGTTAGAGCCGTGATGCCCGCGATACATCAAAAAGCGGACGCGCCTCCGATAGTGATGGATTTGTGGATCACACCACCCGATTATACAGGACTACCTCCGATATTCCCTCTACGCATTGCTAAACAAGAAGAAGCCTCGATCGCAGCAACGTTACCGCTGCACCCTTCGAGATCAGAAAGAAAGGGGTCAAACAAGACCACCCACCCAGCAGATTCTGCCGCAATGCCAACCCTAGTCGTTCCTTCCGGTAGTATGTTAACTGCCCAAATCCAAGGCGCGACTGAACCACCGAAACTATCATTGGACGAAGAACAAACTACATTTGAACAGGTCGAGCCCGATTATAGCAAAATTGTAAAATCAATTACATCGGATGGGCATTTGTCAGTCATTGCCGACGAAATTAGATTGGGCGAATGGCATATTACCGTACTACAAGATCAAAAACCTGCGATCGCCTTCTCTAATCCGCCTCTTGAAACACCGCAGGCAACCCTAAAATTATCATACACCGCGTCAGACGATTACGGCATAACCAAGGGGTACGTTGAATTCCGTCGGACTTACGAACACGGAACCGTTATCGGCAAACAGATTGATCGCATAGAACTACCATTACCAAGTCGAGCTTCACGTGCTGTTGACGAAACTAGTGTTTTTGATTTAGCCCCGCATCGATGGGCCGGCCAGCCAGTTATTATCAAGTTGGTGTCCTTCGACGCACTCAAACAACAAGGTAATAGCGAACAAATTAAAATGGTGTTGCCAGAAAGGGTTTTTACCCATCCTGTTGCACGCTCTATTATCAGACTTCGTAAACAATTTGCGGCCCATCCGGAACGGCGCAATTCCGTGCTACATGGTTTAGCAGAACTCAGTGCCGCCCCTGATGAATTTAATCAGGATTCTGTAGTATATCTCGCGCTGACCACCGCGCGGTTGCGTCTAACTTATGACCGCACTGACAAAGCAGTAGACCCAGTTCTCAGCCTGCTTTGGAATACGGCATTGCGACTAGAAGACGGCAAACTCTCTATTGCCGAGTGGGAGCTCCGGCAGGTTCAACAAGCCCTGATGAAAGCTCTAGCCGTCGGCGCGAGCGATCCAGAACTTGATCGCCTTTTGAAAAAATTGCACGAGGCCGTCGCACGCTACATGGCAGCCTTACAAGAACAAATGCGGCGTAACCCCAATGCGCAACAACAAGCTCTAGAATTCGATCCACGCACCATGCGCCTTATTCAAGGAGGCGACGTGGAACGGATGCTCCACCAAATTCGCAAGCTAATGCAATCGGGAGCCCGACAAGCAGCCCGTGAAATGTTAGCCCGCTTACAGCGCCTGCTCGAGGGCATGCGATCGATGCAGGTAATGCGTATGCGAGGCAGTCGTGGCGTGGAAGATGACGGCCCACTGCGTCAATTGCAGGAATTAATCCGCCGTCAGCAGCAACTCTTGGAACAGACGTTCCGTTTCTCAATGCCCGGAAGCCAACCCAAGGGACAAATGCCGGGTGCCGCGGATCAACGCGCTTTGCAGCAACTATTACGCCGATTACAATCTTTGCTCAGTAACGGGCGACCAGGCCAGAAGCTAAGTCAAGCACTTGATCAAGCCAACCGGGCAATGGAAAGAGCGATCCGTGCATTGAGGGGCAAACGGCCGGGTGTCGCAGTTAGTGAGCAGGGTAATGCACTTGAGAAACTCAGGCACGCTGGACGTAGAATTTTGCAGCAAATGATGGATCGATTTGCACGTCGATCCGGCAACCGGACAAACCGAAGCAATCAAGGAGATATGCCGCGTCGAGATCCTCTGGGACGCGAAACCATGGGTGACGACATCGACACTAAGGGTGTGATTATACCCGATGCGAGTTCAATTCAGCGGGCGCGCAAAATCCTAGATGAGCTGCGCCGGCGCTCTGGACAAAACTATCGTCAGAAATTGGAGCTAGAATATATCAACCGCCTACTTATGCGATTTTAAGGATTTAGACAGCTCCAAACGACGCTTTCGTTGAGTAGAGGCAAAGGTTCGCTTGTCCTTTCAGGTTAATCTGCAAGTTTAATGCCGATATAGGGAAGACCACGGTACCGATGGGCTAAATCCAACCCATACCCGATAACGAACTTATCGCCGATGCTAAATCCTACGTAATCAGCTTGGATCGCGACTTTTCGCTTTTCTGGTTTATCTAGAAGAAGACAAGTCCGAACGCTCGCTGCCCCACGATCCAGCAGCGTTTCACATGCGAAAGAAAGGGTCCTTCCCGATTCTAATACATCATCAACGACGAGAATCGCCCGGCCAGTAACGTCTTCGACTAAATCATGGGTCAGCTTTACGGTACCTGAACTGTTAGTACTGGTCCCGTAGCTTGATAGAGTTATGAAATCCACTTGTGCTGATGCACCGGCGTGTTCAAGCGCGCGGATTAGGTCGGCGGCAAATACAAAGCTTCCCTTCAAAATGACCACAACAAGTAGCTCATCCTCCGTATCCTCCACAATTTCAGTCGCCAGTGCATTTACTCTGTCAGCGATTTGTTCGGCATTGAACAGAACCTTGATGGAATGGCCGGTTTCTAACGACGTCATGGCATGTTCATCCCAAGATTAGATTTTAGAGTATGGTCAAAGGTTATGTTTAGTTGTTTCATCTGAGGCGGAGGGTCGACCAGGTCCGCAATAAAAGAATTTCGCTCCTTGGGAAAAATACTCAGCGCAGACGGTGCAAAATTTTTGCGCATCACCACGTTATGGTTTTTATCGTAAATCTTTATCACCAGATCGGGCACAATACGTGTCTTGTCCGAGATATTGACCACAAATCCTTTGATCTTGATAACGATTTTACCGCCTTCAGTCCTTTGTAAAATTTGAGAAATTTCCTGAATTTGCAGACCATATCCTGGCGGTTCGGATATGAGCCCAAAAGCGGAAAAAATCTCTGTCGTTTCAGGAACACGGGTCATTATGAAATCGCGCTTCCAAACGGCCGAGCCTACGCTGCCAAAAATCACAGCTAACACAAGAATCCATAAAACTACCGATGCACGATTGCCAGGCTCTTTCTGCAAAACAGGCAAGTTGCTTCCTGGAGGAAGGGGCCGAACAATTGGTTTGATGTCTTCGAAAATCGCCTCGCGAGCCGACATTTTTCTGTTTGGCCGGGCGCCCCAGCTATAGCCGCACCTGCTACACCGAACTGTACGGCCAGTGGGACCAATCGATACCGGATCCACCACATAACGAGTAGAACATTCGTCGCAAGTCAGAATCATAATGCTAAAAACATACTTAGCTTTTAAAGAGGGGCATCCTTTATGCTGTTTTGTATAAGAGCCACGCTGCAACAAGGCAAGGCGCTGAGCGACAGCATCCGGATGAGTGGACGAAGTGAGGTCGCTTATGTAATGCTGCTGCTTCGCAGTGCAACGTGAGGAATAATAGTGCCGGACGGCAGCGAAGTCCTAAGATTCCAAAACA
>CAYZMI010000021.1:31026-32267 GCA_964479475.1 uncultured Rhodospirillaceae bacterium
GCAACGTGAGGAATAATAGTGCCGGACGGCAGCGAAGTCCTAAGATTCCAAAACATTGGTATGCGCTACGAATTAGGTCGAGAAATTCTTCACGATATTTCCCTTCAACTCGAAGCGGGATCTTTTCACCTACTTACGGGTGCCAGCGGTGCTGGAAAATCTTCACTGCTGCGTCTCATGTATTTAGGAAAACAGCCCTCACGCGGTCTGATAACGCTATTTGGCCACGATATCGCAACCACACCGCGCGATGGGTTGCCTGAGTTGCGTCAACGCATTGGGGTCATATTTCAGAATTTCCGGCTGTTAGACCATCTGACAGTAAAAGAAAACGTAGCACTGCCGCTGCGTATTACCGGCGCCAATGAGCATCAGATAGCGGAACATGTTGCAGAGCTTCTTAGATGGGTGGGTCTGTCAGATCATATGGATGCCCGACCACCAATCCTGTCGGGGGGACAAAAGCAACGCGTTGCAATCGCTCGTGCCATCATCACCCGTCCCCAGCTTTTACTAGCGGACGAACCAACTGGGAACGTAGACGACCAGATTGCCGCCCGGTTAATGCATTTGATAGAGGAACTTAATAAAATTGGTACGACGGTAGTACTGGCTACCCACAATCAAGCGTTGGTATCTTCCTATAATTACCCGCGCTTGCACTTGGAAAATGGTGAGTTGCAGGCGTTACCGCCATTAATTAATGCGAAAACCACGGAATCCCAAGCCAGCCATTTGATACAAAATCCGGAAATCGGCGGCACCATACCGTGATAATAAGAGCGTCAGCTTTACCCCTTTCGCTGGATGCGTCTAGCCGTCTTCTACCCTGGTTGATTACTTTCATGGTTTGGCTGGCAACCCTAGCACTCGCTACCTTTTTGCTATTGTCTGCGGCAAGTGAACAGTGGCGTCGAGGCCTGACCGGTTCGGTAACGGTCCAAATCGTTCCCACTAAAAACGCAGGTGATAAGTTGGTGAAACAGCGCGTTAATCGCGTACTCGAAATTTTACAAGCATCGCCAAAAGTTGAAGCTGCTATACAATTATCCGAAAGTAAGGTTTCCAAACTGCTCGAGCCTTGGCTTGGTTCGGGTTCCCTTAGTGGACCGCTACGGTTGCCAATACCCCAGCTGATCGATGTCACTTTGACACCAACTGAAGATGGGTCCCCACACAACACGAGTTTACTAGCAACACATATAATGGAGGAAGTACCTGGTGCAACACTCGATGATCAT
>CAYZMI010000022.1:0-1851 GCA_964479475.1 uncultured Rhodospirillaceae bacterium
TAGATCTATTTTATAGTAATCTCGCCCTTCACTGGACTAACGACTTACCGGGCGCCTTAACACAAATTCGACACTCCTTGAGGCCTAATGGTTTTTTTGTTGCCTCCATGTTTGGCGGCAACACACTGATCGAACTGCGGGAGGCACTGACATACGCAGAAATATCGGAGGTGGGGGGCATTTCCCCCCGCATATCGCCCTTCGCCGATTTAGCAGACGCTGCAGCGCTTTTGCAGCGTGCGGGCTTCGCTCTTCCAGTGGCGGACAGTGACACTATTACAGTTACATACGGAGACGCATTCGCTTTGATGCACGACTTGAGGGGAATGGGAGAAACTAACGCGTTAACGGCACGCCATAACGGCTTTACCCGACGGTCTATCCTATTCGATGCAGCAGCACGCTATGCTAAATGCCATACCAATTCAGAAGGCAGGATTCCAGCAACGTTTCAAATAATTTACCTCACTGGCTGGGCACCTCACAAGTCTCAACAAAAACCCTTAGCACCTGGCACGTCTACTGCCCGATTGGCTGAAGCGTTGGATGCAGTTGAACTGTCAGCGGGAGAGAATGCAGACCCAATTAAAGAGTAATGGGTACTAAGTAGTCACCACAGCAGAATCAACGCTAGTTGGATTGCTTTTTTCCGGTACAGACCACGCCAAAACAGCAGCCAACAGTGCCAAAGCGGAGCCTACAATCCATGCCCAGTCGTATTGTGCAAACGCATCAAAAATCCATCCGCCCGCCACAGACCCCATCGCACCACCTAGCGAATGGCCCAGAAACATAATCCCCATAGTGAGGCCCATGATGTTTACTCCAATATGACTCGCAATTAGCCCCGCTGTGGGAGGTACAGTGGCAAAATCGAGCGTTCCAAATAATACTGCAAACGCGAAGAGAAGTACGGCATTATCAGTTATGAAAAACAACATGATGAAGGTCAATGCGCGAAAAAAGTAAATACCGCCAAGCAGTGCTGGCCGATGCATTCGATCTGTCAGGTAGCCCGAAAATATCATGCCTACCATATCGAATCCGGCTAGAATTCCCATAGCTTCTGCGCCAGTAGTTAGATCGAACCCACAAGTCTTGGCGTAGGGAATAAGATGAACTTTGACAACACCAGCGGTAGTAAATCCGCAAATAAAGTATGCACCACCAAGAAGCCAAAATACCGGCGAACGGAAAACAAAAACTAATTTGTGTCGAAGGGTAGACGAACTGCTTAAACCACTCGATTCTGATTTAGTCTTTGGAACGCGGTTGTCTAAAAAAAACAGCGACCCTATTCCGATTACTACAATAACGATACCAAAAACGGCGAGTGTAGGACGCCATCCAACAATCGTCACCGCCCACGCAAGAATTGGTATGAAAACCAGTTGCCCGCCGCCAACGCCTGATGATCCAATTGAGGTAGCAAGACCTCGATGTTCGTCAAAATTTCTTGAAATTGCGGCCGTCACCACAGGTAAACTAATCATGCCGTAGCCAACAGCGGATGCGGTGCAAAATATGCTGAAAAACACCCAACCCGCTGCGATAGGCAACCATGCGGTACCCATCAGTGCTGTCACAGCAACACACAATCCGCTCAATACCATCCCACCCGCCACTAGAAAACGGGGTCCAAACTTGTCTTGGAAATGCCCAGCGACAGGTGCCACCGAGCCCATTACAATCATAATTAGTGCCGCACCTAGAGACATGAAGGTTTGCGACCAATCAAATTCAATACCCCATCCAGGGATCAGAACTGGAAGAGCCATCCGCGCGGAGAATGAAAAGCTCAGCGCAAAAAATAGTATTGCTACGATGATCCAACCGCGCGGATTATCGCGC
>CAYZMI010000022.1:1951-8378 GCA_964479475.1 uncultured Rhodospirillaceae bacterium
ACATCGATACCGAGTTCTTCGCGCAATTCACGTATCAGCGCATATTCTGGCATTTCGCCGACATCTACCTTGCCGCCGGGAAACTCCCACAAGCCAGCCATTGATTTTCCTGGTGGTCGTTTCGCAATCAACACGCGCCCGTCAATATCTACCAGCGCCGCCGCGACAACAAAAACAACGGGAACCACCTTAGTATCCCTGCTGATGTCAGGTTCGGTAATTGGCATTGATATCGATATAGCCGTGGGTCAAATCGCAGGTCCAAACAACGGCCTTTCCCTGGCCGACTCCAACGTCTGCAGCGATTTCGATAGATTGGGATTTCATGTGTAGGGCTACTGGTGCCTCATCATAGCCAGGCCGACGAAATCCATCTTCAGCAACAACAGTACCGCCAATGCTAATTTTTAATTTATCACGGTCTGCTTTCTCCCCGGCTTTACCGATCGCCATAATTATGCGTCCCCAGTTTGCATCTTCACCGGCGACGGCAGTTTTAACGAGCGGCGAATTAGCGATCGTAAGTGCGATGCGTTTGGCAGACCTATTGGACGTCGCCCCGGTAACAGTAATTGTGATAAATTTACTGGCACCCTCTCCATCACAGACGATCTGTTGTGCGAGATCAATCATCACCTCGTCCAGCTTACGGCGAAAATCTCTTAGCCGAACATCAGACGGCTCAATGATACGACGGTGTTTTGCCTGCCCAGTTGCACAAAGCAGCACCGTATCGCTAGTTGAAGTGTCGCTATCTACAGTAATGGCGTTGAAGGATTGAGCAACCGAAGCACCCAAAATCGTCTGCAATGCCGTATCTTCCACCTTGGCATCTGTAAATATGTAAGCAAGCATGGTTGCCATGTCAGGTGCGATCATGCCTGACCCTTTAGCTATCCCGTTGATAGTCACCAACACACCATCCACTATAGCAGTTCTGGTTGCACCTTTCGAAAAGGTATCAGTTGTCTTGATTGCATTGGCAGCGGCTGCCCAATGGGTTTCATTTAGATCTCGCTGTAGTCGCGGCAATGCTTTAATTAGAAGGTTAACCGGTAAAGGTTCACCAATAACGCCGGTAGACGAAACAAATACTTCATTGTAGTTACATTTAAAACGCGCTGCCGCGGCCTTCACCGTATCGCGAACCGCCGCCTCTCCGACTTTTCCAGTAAATGCATTTGCGTTGCCGGAATTGACAATAATTACGCGGGACCGGCCATATGGAAGCGCATCTCGACACCATTCTACTGGGGCCGAAGCGGTTAAAGATTGGGTAAAAACTCCCGCAATTCTAGTATTTTTCTTTAGTTCTGCGATCATTACATCGCTGCGCCCTTTATAATGCAATCCGCACGCGGCAGTACCGAGTCTAACACCGGCTACCGGTGGAAGTTTGGGAAAGCGTTTAGGCGCCAGGGCGGATCTCTTGGCCATTGATTTGGTCTAAAATTTGTCACTTTACGCCGAATTCAGGCTGAATATAGGCGTTATTTTGTAATTAATTTATTCACTAACATGATGCATAATGAAACGTCACATACAAGCGGGTCTTTACGGCTTCTGCTACAGTAAGGACGATTGTGTCCAAATAGACGCTAAGCACCCTAATTCGTTGACAGTTCTACTTCGGAGCCCTATGTGTCGTGCAACTCGTTAATATGTGAAATTACTATCAAGCTTAACACTACAACGGCGTTAGAGAGTATTGATGATTAGTACACTGGCGCAGCGGGTGTTTGGATCGTCCAACTCCCGCTACCTAAAAAGTTTAGAGAAAACCGTTGCGGCGACCAACGAACTGGCCCTGCGGGTGTTTGGATCGTCCAACTCCCGCTACCTAAAAAGTTTAGAGAAAACCGTTGCAGCCATCAACGAATTGGAACCCGAAATCGAGGCTTTGGGCGACGAAGAAGTGAAAGCACGAACGAGCTGGCTGCGTGACCGCTACGAGGCCGGAGAAACACTCGACGATCTTTTGGTAGATGCCTTTGCGACAGTACGCGAGGCGGCCAAACGCACTCTGGGGCAGCGGCATTTTGACGTCCAGCTCATGGGGGGCATGGTTCTTCACCGCGGCGCAATATCGGAGATGAAAACCGGCGAAGGCAAAACGCTTGTCGCAACTCTGCCGGTTTATCTTAACGCCCTAACTAACAAAGGCGTTCACGTTGTGACAGTTAATGATTATCTAGCGCGGCGCGATGCAGGCTGGATGGGAGAGATCTACAAGTTTCTCGGCCTAAGCGTCGGCTGTATCGTCCACGACTTAGACGACGAAGAACGGCGCGAAGCTTACAGTGCCGACGTTACATACGGCACAAATAATGAATTTGGGTTCGATTACCTGCGCGACAATATGAAGTTTCGGCTGGAAGACATGGTCCAGCGAATCAACTACGCGATCGTCGACGAAGTCGACAGTATTTTGATCGATGAGGCTCGCACACCGCTAATTATCTCTGGTCCCACCGACGACTCCTCTGAAATGTATCGGACAATCAACAGCGTGATTCCAGGCATCGGACCGGACGACTACGAAAAGGACGAAAAGCACAGAACCGTCGCGCTCAACGAACAGGGTACCGAAAAAGTTGAAGGGTTACTTCAGGAAGCAGGTCTATTGGAAGTAGACACGTCACTGTACGACATCAGTAATGTGACTGTTGTTCATCACGTCAATCAAGCTTTACGCGCCCACACTCTATTTGTACGCGACACCGATTATATCGTTAAAGACAACCAGGTTATTATTATAGACGAATTTACCGGCCGAATGATGGAAGGACGTCGCTACTCAGAAGGGCTGCACCAAGCACTAGAAGCCAAGGAGGATGTTGCGGTCCAAAACGAAAATCAAACCCTGGCGTCGATTACTTTCCAGAACTATTTTCGCATGTACGATAAACTTGCTGGTATGACAGGCACAGCAATGACTGAAGCTGGCGAGTTCAGTGATATTTACAAGCTCGATGTGGTGGAAATCAGCACTAATATGCCATGTATACGTGATGATCAAGATGATGAGGTATACCGGACAGCATCGGAGAAATATGACGCGATAATCGAGATGATCGAGGAATGCCGGACGCGCAACCAACCCGCATTGGTAGGTACTGTCTCCATTGACAAATCAGAACATCTTTCGGAATTACTCAAAAAACGCAACATTCCACACAATGTGCTCAATGCCCGTTATCATGAGCAGGAAGCCTATATTATCGCCCAAGCGGGTATACCTGGCCAAGTTACGATAGCCACAAATATGGCAGGACGCGGCACTGACATCCAACTCGGTGGCAATATTGAAATGCGCGTAGAAGAAGAACTCGCCAAACTCAATAATGAAACGGAACGAACAAAGCAACGAGCAAACATTTATAATAAAATTTTCAAAGACATTGAAACTGCACGTCAAGTGGTTCTAAAGGCCGGGGGTCTAGCAATTATCGGCACAGAACGCCACGAAGCTCGGCGTATAGATAATCAACTTCGGGGCCGTTCAGGCCGCCAAGGCGATCCCGGGTGTTCAAAATTCTTCTTATCCTTGGAAGATGATTTAATGAGGATTTTTGGATCCGAGAGAATTGACGGCATGCTTAAAAAACTTGGGTTAGAGGAAGGCGAAGCCATCGTCCACCCATGGATCAACAAAGCTCTAGAGAAGGCACAAAAGAAAGTCGAAGAACGCAATTTCGAAATCCGTAAAAACCTCCTCCGTTTTGACGATGTCATGAACGACCAACGCAGCGTCATTTACGAGCAACGCCGCGAGTTGATGGACGTCGAGGACGTATCCGACACAGTCTCTGATATGCGCCACCAAGTGATTGACGATATCATTATCGAACGCATTCCGGAGAAGGCTTATGCCGAGCAATGGGACGTCGATGGCCTGCACGAAGAGGTCCTTCGAATTACCGGTCTCGATCTTCCAATCGTGGACTGGGCCAAGGAAGAAGGCATAGCAGATGAAGAAATTCGCCAGAGAGTAACAGACGCAGCGGATCGCAAAATAGCCGAAAAGGTTGCAAATTATGGGCCTGACGTCATGCGGATGGCTGAAAAAAGCATACTGCTACAAGTACTTGACCAAATTTGGAAAGAGCATCTTCTGGCGCTTGACCATCTTCGCCAGGGCATCGGTTTAAGGGCTTTTGCACAAAAAGATCCACTCAACGAATATAAACGCGAAGCATTCGACCTCTTCGAGCAGATGCTCGCAACACTCCGTGAAACGGTAACGTCGGTCTTGTGTCACATGGAGATTTCTACCGACAATCCTGAGGAGCTAGCCCAATTCGAAGTTGCCGACGCGTTTGAAACACGCGACGATCCGGCTTTCGCCAGTTCAAATCTCGGTGAGGATCAAATTCACCCAGCGGCGGCAGCACTTACAGTGATCAATTCACCAAACACCATTCTGGCGAATGCGGATCCGACAGAGGTACCATCGGGTTGGCGGCTCCACGAACCTATCGGGCGCTGGATCGATCCGGAAGACCCAACCAGTTGGGGTAAGGTGCCACGCAACGCCGCCTGCCCCTGTGGGTCAACCAAAAAATACAAACACTGTCACGGCAAAGCGGCATAATTCGCCTGATTGTTAAATGTTAGGCAGTCAGTGCCTCATTACCGAGTGTGAGAAAGCGTTCGCGACGTTTAGCGCGTAATGTTGCCCCGTCAAAGCCTTCAAGCCCACGAAGGTTCTCGTCAATCACATCGCCCACCATACGGATTGCATCCAAGGCGCTACGATGCGCGGCCCCCAGTGGCTCAGGGATGATCTCGTCGATGACACCAAATTCCAGTAGATATTCAGCAGTCATTTTAAGCGCTTCCGCAGCTTCTTCTGCATGATCTGCGCTGCGCCACAAGATCGATGCGCAGCCTTCTGGCGAAATTACCGAATAAATTGCATATTCCATCATCAATACGCGATTTGCAGCCGCGAGAGCAATTGCGCCGCCAGACCCCCCTTCACCGATGACCACGCTTACCATTGGGACCTTTAGGCTCAGACATTTTTCTATGGATCTTGCGATCGCTTCCGCCTGACCCCGCTCTTCCGCACCTATGCCGGGATAAGCACCCGGCGTATCAACAAAACTCAAGACGGGGATATCAAAACGTTCTGCAAGATCCATTAAACGAATTGCTTTACGATATCCCTCCGGGCGGGCCATACCAAAATTATGTTTTACGCGGGTTTCCGTGTCACTACCCTTCTCTTGACCAATTACGACCACCGAACGGCCACGAAAACGGCCCAACCCGCCAATGATCGCCGCATCTTCGGCAAACGCGCGGTCACCAGCCAGCGATGTAAATTCGTCTACTAGAGCATCAATAAAGTCGATACAATGAGGCCTATTAGGATGACGAGCCACTTGAACTTTCTGCCAAGACGTAAGCTTAGAATAAGTCTGGCGAAGTGCGCGTTCGATTCTCGCCTGTAATTTAGAAACCTCATCAGCAATCTTGATGTCTCCGATATCATTGATATGCCGAAGCTCCTCCATTTGGCCTTCAAGTTCAGCAATAGATTTTTCAAAATCGAGAAAACTCTGCATTATCGACCCCGCAAAATTGCCCGGCTAATTCTTAGCGAGCGGATGATGGTTCCGTACCAGAGATTTTAGTCGCTCGTCCAGCAGATGTGTATAAATTTGAACCGTCGATATGTCAGCATGCCCTAGCATCTTTTGAATTTCCCGCAAATCAGCATCATGGGCCAAAAGATGACTAGCAAACGAATGCCGTAAAACATGGGGTGAAATTTGTTTCGGATTAATTCCGGCGTCAATTGCGAGCTGTCCGAGAATCCGATTAAATTGTGCCCGAGTCAAATGGCCTCGTCCCTTGGGCTTCGATGAAGACAATGAAGTTGGCGTTGGCCCGTAATTCGAGCGTTTCGAACGAGGCTTGTACGTCGACGGAAACAACCACGGCCCGCCAATCTTCATTTCAGACCGGAACGCCTCCCATTTCTCCATCGCCTCTCGGGTTGGTTCATTTAATGGCACCAAACGTTCTTTTCCGCCCTTCCCCCGGACTAATAAGACCGTACCCTCACGCGCAATGGACCCAACTTCAAGAGAAACTAATTCCGACACGCGAAGTCCCGTTGCATATAGAATTTCGACTAAAGCTGCTAGCCGAGCACCGCGCCAATCCGATTTTAATCGAGCATGTGCCAACAACTTTTCTACCGCAGCTTCAGATAAAATTTTAGGTAACGGGCGGCCTACTGACGGGCTGTCAACGAACATGCTCGGGTCATCGTTCCGTACACCTACTGCAATTAAAAACAGAAAAAATTGTCGGAGTGCCGAAAGAGAGCGCGCCATTGTTGTCGGTGCCCGACCCAATTTTGTGAGAGTTGCCATATAGGAACGGATAATTGCAGTATCAGCGACCTCGATTG
>CAYZMI010000022.1:8478-18904 GCA_964479475.1 uncultured Rhodospirillaceae bacterium
CCACGTTACAAACCCGCCGCGACCGCCGCTTCCAGCGCTATATTGCGCGCTTCGATAGTCAATGCGACAACACGCAAAGCACGCACTGCGGCATTGACAGCAAAAAGATTATTAGCCACAGGCCCAAAATTACCAAGCGCTACCAACGCTAGCGCCGCAACTTCTCCCTTGTGTTGCAATTCTGTAGCACGGCGGAGTGCAACTAATACACCAGTATCGGGGATAATCGCGTTGTTCAGCACCGGAGGCCCGAGAAGGGGCACCCAAAGTTTGGCAGGTAATGCTACATCGAGTGCATCAAGCAATCCTAAAAAACCACGCGCCGAACCGATTGCGCCTTTCTCATCCTGCGCGTTGCGGTGCTGCCACCAAGATTCGAAGTTATCGCTCGTCAGGTCACCCGCCCCCTGCGCATCAATTAATATAGCCAGTGGCCACAAATCGCTGGGTGGTGTCTTCTCTCCAGTCTTTTTTGCAGCTTGTTCAAGGTCTAGTTCGATCCACTGGCGTGCTCTATCGAATTCTCCAACCATTATCAAAGCCCGTGCCGCGTTTCCGGCAAACCAACTCAAATCGGGTATCACCGCCAGTTCCATCAACATAGGCCGGCTTGCTATAGCAAAGACCCGCAAGCCACCTTTAGATTGCGCCAGCTTGAATGCCGCTTGCAACACCTTGGCACGCGCCATCGGATCGGCCTGTAATGCTGCCGCTCGGACCATAAGTGCCCGACCGCGACCACCCCACTCGGCTTCCGCTTGTGGAAGGAGAATTTCTAATTTAGATGCCTCGAAGGGTACAGCACCGTATATATCGTTTAGTACTTTGCTTGACAGTATGCCCCGCTTAGCTGCTCTTTCGCCGGCAGCCAGTCTAAGGTCAATTGCGGCGTTAGGGCTTAGCGCAATCGCTTTATTCACCGCCGCTGTAGCCTTTTGAGTTACATCCATAGGTAATGAGATGCCCGCTGTTCGCAACATGGACAAATGGAGGGCGGATGGGCCTAGCAAGCTGTGGATAGCGGGTGGCGGTGCTCCGGATAAGCGATCCATCGCGGCAAAAAAAGCGGGATGAACCGAAGCTGATCGCTCGGCAAGGATATCTGACAACAAAGTCGCCTCCGCCTTCCTATCCGCAAGCGCAAGGCAGTATGCCGCCGCCTGCAACCAATAGGAATCTTTGAATTCCTGTGCCGCTGCCTGTACCTTACCGCAGGCTCCCGCATTGTCCTGGCGGAAAAACCGGATTTCTACCTCGGTAAATAACAACTCTTCATCTATTGATGCCAATGGAGAACGGCTCAGCAATTGCATCGCGGATTCCAGGTCACCAAGATCGAAGAGTGCGGCAATGCGCAACGAGAGTAAGCTGGGGCCAGGGCCCGTTCGTGTCGGCGCCATGGCGCGGGTTAACAGCAACCTGCGCAAAAGATTTCGCATCGATGGGGAGGACACGTTACGCGGTAACATAGATACCAAACGAGTAACGAGAGAGCGATCCGCCATTCCCCACATTTCCATGCCCAATCCACCATCCTTGTCATCGATGACACCCACGGAGTCGGAATCGACGGCTTGCAGAGCTTGCACCTCAACAGGTGCAGATCCCCGACCATCGGTGGGCCCGGTCAGCCCAAGCGATTCCGATGTCGGCTTGGCAGTCTCAGGTTTCGGTTGCGGTCGAGTAATTGTTGGATTGATGGCACGCCGGGGTATCAAGCGAACGGGGCCCGCAGGCGAAATTTTGGGTGTCGCTTGAGCAATCAAGAGGCCCGAAGATGGGACAACCGCAATCACAGGGGCGCTAATGCCCAGAATAACTGCAAAACTTATCGCCAAACTAACGCGGAAATCGATCATCAGTTAATATCGTCTCGACTGTGGCAGATGGGGCTGGAATGTCCCAACTCACCAAGAGGACGCCTCCACAGAGGAGTACCACCGTTATCATGAAGAAAATAAGAAGTGGTAAACGCATTATTCGCTGTCCCACTGGTTCTGGCGATACCTTTGGTGCCGCAGCGTTCCGTGGTACGCGCAATTAAAGGCGACAAATAGCTGAATCCATCTTATATTCAATGACGTTATGTTAAATAAGATCCAAACATGGCGAAAGTAGGGCAGTTTACCGGTTGAGGACCGGCCTTTCAACGTCCCGAATGCTTCGACTGATTTTGCTCCGAGACAAAGAATGACGCCGAAACCACTTGCCAATTTGTCTAAGACCATAGTTCTTGTAGGACTGATGGGAGCCGGTAAAACCTGTATCGGCAAGCGACTTGCCGAGCGACTTGATCTGCCGTTCGTCGATGCCGATACCGAAATTGAACAAGCGGCGGGTTGCAGCATTCCTGATATATTTGAGCTGTACGGCGAAGCAGAATTTCGCGAAGGCGAAAGACGCGTTATTGCTCGGTTATTGAAGGGCCCAATCCAAGTCTTAGCAACCGGCGGGGGGGCGTTCTTGGATCTATCGACTCGGCAGGAAATTTTGTCACGCTCAATTTCTATTTGGCTACGTGCAGATTTAAATTTATTAATCAGCCGGACCAGCCGCCGAAATAATAGGCCACTACTTAAGACCGGGAAACGTCGGGACATTCTCAAACGCCTCATTGAGGAAAGACATCCTATTTACGCGAAGGCGGATGTGGTGATCGACAGCGCACACGAAGCACCAGACATTACTATTGATAGAACGATAAAGACACTGAAGAACCACATTGACAAATTGGCCGGAGCGGGGGCTTCGCCGTGATAAATGAGAAAATCACTGTTGCGCTGGATAGCCGAAGCTATGAGATCGTTGTAGGTAGTGGTTTGATAGCCGATGCAGGACAGTTAGTTGCTCCATTGGTCAAACACTCTCCGGTGATAATTGTCACAGATACAAACGTAGCCGCTATCCACGCGGATGCGCTCCAGAATAGTTTAAATGAAGCAGAAATTTCGTCTGAAATTATCACTCTTGATTCTGGGGAACAGACAAAGGAGTTCTCGGTTTTTGAGTCTCTCCTGAGCTCCATCCTCGATATCGCACCAGAACGCGCATCAACAATAATCGCTCTCGGCGGTGGCGTGATAGGCGACGTCGCGGGATTTGCAGCTAGCGTTATTCTTCGAGGTATAGATATTATCCAAATCCCCACCACTTTGTTATCTCAGGTCGATAGTTCGGTGGGAGGCAAAACAGGGATCAATACCCCGCATGGCAAGAACCTAATCGGCACCTTTTATCAACCCAGGTTAGTCATAGCCGATACCACAACCCTGGACACGCTACCTCGGCGTGAACTACTAGCGGGATATGCAGAGGTGGTTAAATATGGTCTTCTCGGTTTTCCGGAGTTTTTTGAATGGCTCGAACAAAACGGCACTGCAGTCCTAAACGGGGACAAAGACGCCCTTTGCCATGCCATACTAACTAGCTGCAAGGCAAAAGTTGAAATCGTCGCAAATGATGAGCGGGAGTCGGGTCAGCGAGCGCTTTTGAACTTTGGTCACACTTTCGCCCACTCGCTAGAAGCGGAGACAGAATATGGGCGCCAATTGTTGCACGGCGAAGCAGTAGCCATCGGTATGATCATGGCTTTTGATTTATCTGTGCAGCTTGGATTATGCGCAGCTGAAGATGCATCCCGAGTGCGAGCACATTATCAATCCGTTGGTTTGCCGGTTGATCTTGGTGCCATAAATGTCGGAGAGTGGTCAGTTCCTGCTCTAATATGTCACATGAAACAGGACAAAAAAGTGCGAGACGGACGTGTAACTTTTATTCTCACTCGTGGCATTGGAGATACATTTATAGCAAAAGACGTTTCATTGAACGACGTAGAAGCTTTATTGGAAAATGCAATCTCAGCTTAATACCAATAGACAGAACTCGTGCCCAGCCTCAGTAAATTTCGCTAAATTAGGTTAATTTCTTCGTCCGATAACGGATTGGGTCTCATGGATATCGATACAATTTTTACAATCGGGAGTATCTTTGTTCTACTCCTGCTCTCCGGCTTCTTTTCCGGCTCCGAGACAGCACTGACCGCAGCATCTCAGCCACGCATGCATTTGTTACAACAACAGGGCGATAGCCGCGCAGGTATCGTAACCCGCTTGTTTGCCCAGCGAGAAAAAATGATTGGGGCGATTCTGCTGGGCAACAATTTAGTTAATATTTTAGCTTCTGCTTTGGCGACAAGCGTACTGATTAACATAGGCGGAACCAAAGGCGTTCTTTACGCAACCGGCACCATGACCCTTTTGGTTTTAGTATTTGGCGAAGTCATGCCAAAGACTTACGCGTTCTACAACGCCGACCGTGTGGCCCTAAGGGTCGCACCTACATTTCGTCTCATTGTCGCGCTGCTCTCACCTATAACCGAAACTATCAACATAATTATTCGGGGTACAATGCGTCTCGCTAGGATCAAGATCGATACCGATACCGAAGGGGCGCTAGCTGAGGAGGCGTTGCGCGGAGCCATTGAACTCCATGCCGGCGAAGAGCCCGACACCCAACAAGAGCGGGTCATGCTGCGCAGTATTCTTGATTTGGCTGACGTGGATGTTAGCGAGGTCATGCATCATCGCCAGGATATCGTCATGATCGATGCAGACTTGCCCCCCAGCCAGGTCGTCACTCAAGTGGTGCGCAGTCCATATACGCGTATCCCACTATATCGGGGCCAGGTAGACAATATTGTGGGTGTCCTTCATGCAAAAGCATTGTTGCGTCAAGTCCAGACACACTCCAGAGACTTAGATCGGATCAATATCGATTCTGAAGCAACCACTCCATGGTTTATACCAGAATCGACATCTTTGCTGGATCAACTACAAGCATTTCGCCAACGGCGTGAGCATTTCGCCTTGGTGGTAGACGAGTACGGTTCACTTATGGGCGTTGTGACGCTGGAAGATATTCTCGAAGAAATTGTCGGTGACATTTCTGACGAGCACGACGAAGTCCCATTAGGGGTCCGTGCACAAAGCGACGGGTCATACCTCGTGGATGGCCGTGTTACTATTCGTGACCTCAATCGTCGGTTCGAATGGCGATTGCCGGATGATAACGCTGCGACTATCGCGGGGCTCGTTATCCAGATTGGCCGCGTTATTCCAAATGAAGGGCAAATTTTTATGCTAAATGAGTTCCGATTCGAGGTGATCAGTCGTCGGCGAAATCGACTTGCCCTAATTCGCATAAAGCCACCAATGGACATGATTAAATAGAGAGCCAGCTACTCGCATATGGGACAGCTTTAGCGATAAAATTCATACACTGTTAAGGAAAAATCGAAATATGCCACTTTCAAAACCCATTAAACGGGACCTAATACATACTCGGAATGTGGACGTTTCCTGCTACAGGAGAACAGATGGTCTCTGGGATGTAGATGGGCATTTGACCGATTTAGCTGCTGTACCAGTCAAGAACTACACGGGAGGTGTTATTGAGCCCGGTACACCCATCCATGACATGCACATCCGGCTCACCTTAAATGAAACAATTAAAATCGTGGCCGTCGAAGTATCGATGGAAGCTCACCCCTATCCGCTTTGTCCTGGAATTTTACCCGCTTATCAGCGACTTAAGGGTGAGACCATTGGTCGTGGATGGCATCGTCGTGTTCGTGAATTATTCGGCGGTGTAAACGGTTGTGTGCATATCGTTGATTTATTAGGGCCCGTCGGCACGTTAGGGTTTAAAAATGTGAAACGCGATTCCGGACAAGACGAATTGCCACCTGCAGAACGCCGCGACGATAAACCGTATCAGATTAATACCTGCCACGCCTTGGCCAGTAATGGAGAAATCGTCCGTGCACGCTGGCCGGGACTATATACCGGGGGCTAGCAAAACCCCGCATTGCACCGCAATGTCTTGTCACCATCTAAATCCCTAACCATACTATAAGCGTGGTAAAATATCTGCATCCAGTTGAGGTTCTGGGCGCACCAAAAATGCGCGAAGGGCTAAGGTTGTGCGATGCATCAGGTTGCGATGAGTTGGGCGAGCATCGCGCACCCCGATCGCGCGACCAACTAAACTCCTATTTTTGGTTCTGTCTCGAACATGTACGAGCCTACAATCAGCGCTGGAATTTTTATGCTGGCATGAGCCAAGCGGAGATCGAAATGCAAATTCGTGCCGATACGACCTGGTGGCGGCCCACTTGGCCATTGGGCGCACAAGCTCGTAGTGGACAACAGGGCAAGACGGGAGATCCCTTTATCAACTTTAGCGCCTTCGGACAGGAAGATTGGGACCACGAAAACATTAAATCAGAAACGGCTAATAGCAGGGGCTGGCACCCGCGCCCGGGATCAGTGGAAGCAGAAGCACTCGCCCTACTTAATCTAGAACCACCGGTTACTCGTGATGCCATCAAGCTGCGTTACAAGGCATTAGTCAAACAGCATCATCCCGATGCAAATGGTGGCAACCGGGAAGCGGAGGAACGCCTGAAGATAATCAACCGCGCTTATTCTGTGCTGCAAGCCAATACGGATCTTTAAAATTCAGGATTTCAGCCTTGTAAGTTGAGATCACTCTGCTGCGCTAGCTGCTACTTTTTTAATTCGGCGTTTGAGCCGGATGGCTTCGTCGGTGAGTTTTGCGTTGGGTGTCGACAACAAATAAGCATCGAGACCGCCATTCTTCTCTATAGTACGGATCGCACGGGTAGACAATTTGAGCTTGATGGCCTGACCCAACGCATCAGAAAGCAGCGAGCTAATTTGGACATTGGGCAAAAACCGCCGACGCGTCTTATTATGGGCGTGGCTTACATTATTGCCCGCCTGTACACCTTTGCCGGTAATACTGCAGCGTCTAGACATAATCGTAGCTCAAGTTGGACCAAACCGGATCGGGCTTTAAGCGCCCACTGACCGCGTCTTTTAATCGCCCGGTCCAATGGCGTCAAGGTGAAAGCGTGGCAACCACTATTACTAGATCCGTTAACCATCTTCTGAAACAGTATCTTTGCGCGCCGTTAAACGCAGCGCCAGAAACAGCATCAAAACCATTACCACCGCGCTAGAAAAAAACGGCCAATCCCGGCCAAAATAGCCAAATGCATATCCCCCCCAAGCAGGCCCGGTAATACGGGCCATGGCTGAGCAGGAGCTGGATACTCCGAGTAGGCTCCCGCGCTCGTCGGACTTAGCGTAGAGGGAGATTAGACTGTTAATGGAGGGGTTGTTGATGCTAACGCCAAATACAACAAGACCAAATGAGATACACAGCCCAAACGGCCCTGTCATAAAGGGCAAAATGAATACACCCATCCCAATGAAGAACGCACCAGCACAAATTAGTCGATGCTCGCCAAACCGTTTTGTCAAACGACCGACCAAAAACCATTGCGTAGCTGCGGCCGTAAGGCCCATGAAGGTATATATCCAGCCATTTTGCCACGGTCCCCATCCGAGCGCGCGTTCGGACCACATTACAAATGTCGTCTCGACAGCGGAAAACACGAAGGGCGTCATCGTGAGAAGCACCAAAAGCAATGCAAGTTGAGGAATACTGATTGCGTCGAGAAATACACGTACTGGGCTGCGTTGCCGCCTGATAGCCTTCTCGCGCATCTCCTCAGCGACGGTCTCACGAAGATTAAAGACCGCGATTGAAAACGCTGTCGCCGATAAAACTGCAGCAATTATGAAGGGTAGTTGTAAATTTGGACTTACCGGATCAGAGCCGGCAAATAATCCACCTATCGCGGGTCCTACAATAAATCCTAACCCGTGCGCAGCACCGACCCGTCCCATGCCTTTAGCCCGTTCTTCCGGTTTTGTAATGTCCGCAACGTAAGCGTTCACTACACCGGCATTTGCCGCCATAGCGCCAGTGAATGCCCTGGCAAGAAACAGCATCAAGAGTGAACCCGCTAGCGCGAGCCAGACATAGCCGATTATCAGCCCACCAAGCGTCAAAAGAATTATGGGACGCCTTCCCAGTCGGTCGCTAAATCGGCCCCACAGGGGTGCGAATATAAATTGAGCAAATGAATAAACTGTCGCCAACAGCGTAACGGTTAGTGGCGAGGCACCGAAATGTTCCGCAAAATAGGGGAGCAGAGGCAAGACAATCCCGAATCCCACGGTATCGATGAAAATCGTTAGCAGCAGAGCTGGCACATTCTATCTCCGAGAAAGTAACAGAAACGCTACCAAGAAAATTCTGCAATAGCGGCAATCGGGAAATGACCAATCTTTGCGCAAGCTTGAGCTATTTTGGCCTCGATAGAACTCTTATTGGTTGATCCGTCAGCGGACAAGGCTTCGCTATGGATACCACCAACTACCAAAATTGAATCCATTCCCATCCGGGCCGCGCCCGCGATATCGGTGTGCAACGAGTCCCCAATGGCCAAAACATTCGCTGGATGAGGATTGCCAATTTGGCGAAGACAGGTTTCATAAATAGGTGGATAAGGCTTCCCGTAATAAATTACGATGCCACCAAGTTGTTTATAACGCTTAGCAAGTGCTCCGGCGCAAATGATCCGCTTACCGCCCCGAATGACTTCGAGATCGGGATTAGCGCAAATCATATTGAGTCCCCTTTCTACACCAGCTACTAGCCGATCTTCATAGTCCGCAACGGTTTCACCAAAATCCCAGGGGCCAGTGTTAAGAATGAAGTCAGCGTCGAAAACGCTTTTAACCGGTTCCAGGCTAGTGTCGTCAAACAGATTGGCGTCGCGCTCTGGACCGATGTGCAGACAACGGTCGCCGACGCCCTTAAACCAATCCTCGCGGCGTTCCTTGAGAGCCAACCAAGTCGCCTCGCCAGACGACATAATGTAGGGGTACAGGGATTCGGAAAGCCCCATTTGCCCCATACTTCGGGCAAGCGCGACCGCGCGGCGTGGCGCGTTCGACAACAATGCATAAGGTTTTTCTATGTCCACGAGACGTTGCAAACAGTCAGCTACACCAGGATAGAGCTCTATACCATCGTGTATAACCCCCCAAAGATCGATGATTACCGCATCGTAACGATCAACGAAGGCTGAAATCCCGTCAGCTAGAGGTACTTTTGTTATCATCGGCTGTCACGTTATCCTCAATTTGTTGGGAATCAGAATTATGGATGCGCGAACTTGTGCCACGGCAGAGAAGGAATGTGAAGATAGGATCTCGTGAGCTGATCTAATATAATTAGGTTAATTACTGAAAAATTAAGTATTAGCGATGATGAGCGCCGACGGCTTCAGCCATGCTCCGGAAACCATCAGCACGCAGCAATCCGGCTACATCGCGCTTGATTTGCTTAACCAAACCCGGACCGCCATAAATAAGTGCCGTGTAGAACTGGACCAGTGACGCACCGGCCATTATTTTTGCATAAGCGTCTGAACCGCAGCTAACGCCACCACAACCTATTATTGGTACTTTACCATCGGTAAGCTCAAAGAGTGACGAAAGCGTCCTTGTTGCCGGCCCAAACAATACTGGGCCACTGAGCCCACCATATTGCTTAGCGTTTTCACTTCTCAGGGATGAAGGCCGTGCCACCGTCGTATTAGCCGCGATCAGCCCGTCGACCTCTGCATCCAAGGCAACTGTCGCAACTGCTGCTAAATTATTTTCCGATAAATCTGGAGCGATTTTAACAAGAAGAGGTTTTTTATTGTAGGATTCATGATCCAAAGCCGATCTGACTGCCCGTAATATTTCTTTCAACGGATCGGGTTTATGCCATTGGGCCAGGCCAGGGGTGTTAGGACACGATACATTTACCACCAAGTAATCGGCCAAGCCGGCGAGCTTGCTCGCTAACAAAACAATATCCGCAACTGGATCTTTGGTGAGAGTATTTATGCCAAGGTTTGCACCTATTATACCAGCACTGCGCACCTTTTGCTGTTCTAAATTACGCACAAATTTCTCGACACCCTGGCTGGGAAAGCCAAGCCTATTGATGATTGCCTGATCATCCTCAAGCCGAAAAAGATTGGGCCGAGCATTGCCTAGTTGGGGATTGGGGGTCACTGTGCCAACTTCAGCAAAGCCGAAACCGAGGCTAAACAAACCCTTAACGGCCTCTGCATTTTTATCAAATCCTGCGGCCATACCAATCGGATTGGCAAACCTCATGCCCCACAGATCAATCTTCAAAATATCATCGTCAGTATCAGGCGCTCCTGGAATAAGGCCATAGCGGAGCGCCTTTACGGCTGTCTGGTGCGCGATATTCGGTGGTAATTTGCGCAGCAACGCTGTGACAAATCGTAGGGGCTCAAAGCCAGAGTCTAACTCGCGTGCCACCTGACGCACTGCAGAATTGACATGGGCGGAAAACATATTATTGCCCTACGAAGGATGTCATTTTGACGTAGACAATAAGATAATTCTCGATTCGCCGACAGCACCAAGAAATTTTAATTAACTAGATAATAAAAATAACAAAATTG
>CAYZMI010000022.1:19004-27158 GCA_964479475.1 uncultured Rhodospirillaceae bacterium
TTTAAATACGTAAACAGCAAATCGAATAAGCACCCACAATGCAAAATGAATTCGGTTCCATTGAGGAAGCCAAACAGAGTATTGTGGACGAATTCAGCTTGTTCGATAGTTGGATAGACCGATACGAATATCTTGTGGAGCTGGGCAAGAATCTTCCAAATTTACCGGAGGCGTATAAGACCGACCAATACAAAGTCAAAGGTTGTCAGTCACAAGTATGGTTTCGTGCACACGAAGATTCCGCATGTATCAATTTCGAAGCAGATAGCGACGCAATAATTGTCCGTGGCTTGATTTCATTACTTTTACGCGTCTATTCGGGCCGCCAGGCTTCAGATATATTGGCCACTCCACCAGATTTTTTTGACGCTATCGAACTAGGATCCCATCTAAGTGGCAGCCGCGCCAATGGACTCGCTGCTATGGTCAACCACATAAACGCCTACGCGCGTTCATTCGGGGAAAAGGGTGGGTTGTTAAAAATAGAAACTGAGTAAAGCAATTCAGATTGTGCATTTAACACCCTGCACACAAAAATGGAATTGGTCACATGTTGAGTCACGGGGATATTTGGTGGGGTATAGATCGCCTCGCAGCAGATAACGGTTTTTCGCCGTCTGGCCTAGCTCGACGGGCGGGACTTGATCCGACTTCGTTTAATATCAGTAAGCGCATTAACCCTCACGGTAAACCGCGTTGGCCGACTACAGAGAGTATCTCCAAAATTTTGGAAGTCACACAATCGACACTAGCGGATTTTGTCGCCCTCATCGGACCGAATGCAGGGACAAATCAAGGCCGATTATATCCGGTCATCAGTTTGGCAAGTGCTGCAAAGCAAGGGATATTTAACAAAACCGGTTATCCCATGGGCTCTGAATGGGGTGAGATAGAGGGGCCAAACATAAGCGATGAATTAGCATACGCGTTGCAAATCGTGGAAAATAGTATGGTACCAACTTTTCGAATGGGCGATATTTTTATAGTGTCTCCGGCTGCTAGCATTCAGCGCCATGATAGAGTCATAGTTAAAACCAATTTAGGTGAAGTCATAGTCAAGGAGTTTGTCAGACAAACTCATAGTCAGATGCAACTAAGATCAGTCAACACAGATCACTCGGAAACGGTTGTCGATACCCAGGACGTATCCTGGATGCATCGCATTCTTTGGGCAAGTCAGTGAGAGATGAATATCACTTATGACATCTACGGACGAACCTTCCACCAACCAGATTAACCATTGGGCAAATCGAACTGCGGGTTGGTCGGCGGGCGCATCAGATGGCAAACCGACCGATGATACATTTGATAAGGCGCTTATTGACGCCGCCGAAATTATACCGGCAATGAATGTTCTGGACCTCGCCGCAGGTAGTGGAGACCCAACAATTTCCATTGCACAGCATATGAATAATACAGGAACGGTGACTGCGCTGGATATGACATATGGCATGCTAAACATGGCGCGTTCGCGAAGCGAAAACCTCACCCTAGGCTCAGTGTGCCTCGTTAATGCTAACATGGAGGCGTTACCATTCCCTGCCTCCACGTTCGATGCCGTTACGTGTCGCAATGGATTGATGTTCCCGGAAAATAGATACGCCTGCGTAAGCGAATCTTGCCGCATTCTTCGGCCTGGTGCCAAAGGCGCATTCTTGGTGTGGTCAAAAATTGAGGACAACCCAACCTTTCTGACGGTCATCGAAGGTCTAAAAAATTATTTCAAGGAAGATTTCAAACCGAGGATGGTCCGGCATGCTCTTGGAGCCGAAGGTGCGTTGGCAGATTTATTAAGTTCGGGCGGATACCAAAAGGTGGAAGAACGTCGTTTCGCTTATGTGCGCACGGTGCCAATGGGTGACGACTATTTTCGTCGCGCCGCTGCACGAACTATTCCGGAGAGAGCCGCAAACCTGTCGAAGGACCAGTGGTCTGACTTACTGGCCGCGATAGAGGAGGCGAGCGCGGCCCTGCTCGATGGCGATAGTTTTCGAATCCCTATTGTAGCTAGGCTAGCGGTTGCCACCGCACCGAGTTAAATCGCTCGAATGCCCGACAAAAAATACAAATCCCCTTGGCCTAACCGCAGTAAAACGTGGGCACAAACGTCGGTCCCAGGCAAATCTCAAGACGACACGTTTAACCAAATGATCATTAATGAAGTTGGAATCAAACCCGGCGAGAAAATTTTGGATTTGGCAACGGGAACAGGAAATCCAGCGATTAGCATTGCGTTATCTCTGCAAGGTCGAGGATCGGTGACATGCACCGATCTTACTCTCCGTATGCTAGAAACTGCCCGCAGCCGTGCAAAATATTTATCTCTTGATGTTATGACTTTTGCCGCAGCCAACATGTCGGCACTACCCTTTCCCAATGACGTGTTTGATTGCCTAACCTGCCGGTTTGGCATCATGTTTCCTAAAAATAAGGTCGATGCAGCCTTGGAAGCAAATAGAGTGCTAAAACCTGGCGGGCGCATTGCTTATTTGGTTTGGGGACCTTACGCACAAAACCCGCCCTTTTATGTTCCCCGCCGCACAGTCGCGGCTTATTTTGGTGAAGAAGAAGGTCCCGAACCCGCCCGCCATGCCATGAGCAATCCGGGGTCTCTCTCCAAAATACTCAATAAAGCGGGCTATGTTGAAACCGTGGAACGCGAACTGCATTACAAAAATCCAATCACGGATTTAGACGCGTATGTGACAAATGGGTTGAGACGGAGTTTTGCGGACAAAATCGAAGGTAAATCTCAGATTGAGATCGATAGGCTTAAGCATGCTTTATACAGCGCTTGGGAGCCGTTTAAACAAGAAGGTGTCGTACAGGCACCGAACTATGCTCGGCTTGGCTTAGGGCGGAAGGCGAGTTAGTTTTCGCTGAATACATTGCAATATAGCGACTATTAATCGGTAACCGGATCTAATAAATGTTTGGCTTAGCAAATCCACAACCCATATTCCCGACCTATCTATGGGTACATGATCTTGCACTCGACGTGGCAGGTCCACTAAACAAAAATACGGCGGAAATGCTCGACAAACTAACGCGACCACGGCCACCACTACCGCCGGGTACTAATTGGCAAACCGACCAAACGCTGCACAAGTTACCAGAATTCGCAGATCTTATGATTGGGTTTGTGGGTGCGTCGGAGAATATTCTAAAGACTCTAGAGGTCGAACATGGTGGTGTTGAGATAACTGGCTGTTGGGCCAATATCAGTCCCAAGGGTGCCGTCCACATTCCACATCATCACCCGAACAATTATTTATCGGGGATATATTATGTGCATACGTCGGCAGGCGGCGACCGAGTAACCTTTCACGACCCCCTTCAGATCAACGATATTCTGGCGCCCCAGCTTGAGAGTGCTAATCAGTTCAACTACAAGGAATATTCGGTACCAGCAAAACCGGGCCGAATGATCTTGTTTCCATCTTGGCTCGTTCACTCTGTTCCTGAAAACACCAGCGATGAAATTCGCATTAGTCTCAGTTTTAATATCTTATTCAGTAATTTTGCTAAATCCGTGGCTACGCCGAAATGGAAAGGGCTACCCTTGAATGTGAATGCTTTGCGCAAGTCGGAAGACTAATACACTCTCAGACGTTCACAGAACCAAGCGGATCAGGTACAATTTTATCTCTATAATTAAACGGCGGCTAGGAAAGGCAATGGACACCACTCAAACAAACTACGCGCCCGAATTCGCATGGCCCCATGCCGATACAGCCGAAGTCCCTTTCCAGGTTTATACAGATTCACATATTTATGCGCGGGAACAGAAGCAGATTTTTCGAGGTCCCACATGGAACTTTTTATGTCTGGAAGCTGAAATACCGAACAACGGTGATTATAAAAACACATTCGTGGGAGACACACCGATCATCGTGGTACGCGATGAAAACGGTGACATCAACGCAATGGTCAACCGTTGCGCCCACAAGGGCTCGCTAGTTTGCTACAAACCGCGTGGTAATGTCTCGGAACTAACCTGCGTCTATCACAACTGGATTTATGATCTCCGTGGCCAATTGACCAGCGTCGCGTTTTCACGCGGCGTAGGTGGGAAAGGCGGACTGACAGATGATTTTAAGAAAGAAGAACGTGGGTTGCAGCGCCTTCGTATTGAAATCGTCCGCGGGCTCGTAATGGGTACTTTCAGCGAGACCACGCCTTTGTTCACTGATTATATCGGCAGCGAACTCATGTCGTCGATAGAACGTGTGTTGATTAAACCCCTAAAAATATTGGGTTATTACAGCCAAGTTTTCCCCAATAACTGGAAACTGTACGTAGAAAACAACAAAGATTCTTATCATGCGAGCTTACTACACGTATTCCACAATACCTTTGGCGTTGTACGCCCTACAATGGGAGGGGGCTTAAAGGTAAGCGACAGCGGATGGCATCATTTGAGCTTCACCGAGCGCACACCCATCGCCGATGACGAGATTGGGAAAGAAAAAGTTCGCTCGCTGGACGATCAATACAAACTCAATGACCCGTCGCTCATGGAACATAAATTGGAACTCGGTGATAGCGTTACAAATTCGATCCAGACCGTGTTTCCAACGTTGGTCGTGCAGCAAATCTTGAACTGTCTGGCAGTACGCCAATTAGTACCCAGGGGTGTCGACAAGTCAGAGCTGTTTTGGACCATTTTAGGCTTCGAAGACGACGACGAGGAAATGCAGATGCTGCGCATCAAAGCCAATAATCTGGTCGGACCAGCAGGATTTATCTCTATGGAAGACGGTGCGGTGGGTGGTTGGATTCAACGAACCGCCATAGCAGATGGCGAGGCCAGTACTATAATGCCTATGGGTGGCCGAGTGATAGAATCGAGCGTGGGTTCACGTGTCACTGAAGCCGCTGTTCGCGGTTTCTGGAAAGGTTGGCGCGAATGTATGAATTATTAAGACACGACCTATGGCGACGCAGCTAGGCTTGCAACGTGACTTAGAGTTGCGTCTCCGGATTGAAGTGCTGATGGCGGAATATGTCCATTGCATAGATGACGATCGACTTGAAGAATGGCCAAATTTCTTCACGGACGAAGGCATTTATCGAATAACAAATAGAGAAAATTATGAACTCAATCTCCCAGTCAACATCGTTTTTTGCAATGGTATTGGCATGTTTCAGGACCGCGTCTCCGCACTCCGAAAAGCAAATATTTTTGAACCGCATACCTATGTTCACATAACAGGTGGCCTCAAGATTTTAGAGAGTGACGGCACAACACATCAGACAAAATCTAATTTCACAATCTTCCGCACAATGGCAGAAGGCGATATGTCTATTTTCGCTTGTGGCAAATACGTTGACCAGATCGTTGAACAAGGAGAGTCCCTAAAATTTTCAGAACGCACAATAATTTTAGAGTCGCGCCAAATTCACACCCTCTTGGTTATCCCGATATGACATGACCACCGCTCTTCATCTAGTTGGTAGCATACCTCATGAAACGGCAGAAGACGTGTTTCGGTCCTTTGGCAAGACATTAGGTGACTATTTGGCAACTATGCCTGACGGCGAAATTGGACCACGCAAGCACTGGATAAGCCGCGTGCATTATCAGGTGCTAGCCAACCATCCTCAGCTAGAGGTCTTGCGCCACCCGGATTTAGAAAACGGTGTAGAGCGCCAATTTCCAAGGGATGCGAAGGACAGTTGGCTGTTTAAAGTCAAAGATGGCGCAGACCGGATTCAGTTTGGCGATCCAGGATGGCGCCTAGGCTATGCTCGAGACGCCATCAATTCGTATTTTGTTTTCAAAACATTACAACATGAGGGCACCCTGCCCAAACATCTTAGATTTCAGGTCTCAATGCCATCCGTAGTGAGCGCAGTACCGCCGCGTATCTTCCCAGACCCGAACGATATGGAAATAGTCCGTTCGGGTTATCAGGAAGCACTTGCAGCTGAACTGCAGACAATTATTGACAAGATTCCGCATCAAGACCTTGCAATCCAGTGGGACTGTTCAACGGAAATGCAGGACGCATATGGAGCTTTACCTGACTATTCGAGAAACGGTGCGGTCGAGCGAAATACCACACAGTTCCTTGCCCTCTGTCCACTGATCCCAGAGGACGTCTTGCTAGGTTATCATTTGTGTTTCGGGACACTTGGAGGCTGGCCCCGGTTTGCTCCCGATGACCTCAGCGGTGCCGTTGCGATGGCCAACGGATTTGCTAGTGCTTCGGGGCGCCGTGTCGATTGGCTTCATATACCCGTGCTAGACCGCGACGATGACACATTTTATGAACCGTTGGCTGAGCTAAAACCCAACGGAGCCAGTGTCTACCTCGGCGCAATTCATAATATGTCAGGCTTCAAAGCGCGCATCTCAGTGGCACGAAAATTCTTACCGGAATTTGGTGTCGCCGCCTATTGCGGTATGGGGAGAGTCCCCCCAGAAGCTCTGAAGGGCGTATTGGAAGACCATCTACTAGCCGCAAATTCACAGTTGAATATTTAGCAAGCAGAAAAAACGCTAGCTGACTAACGCTTTATCCACCAGAGATATCCTCCCCGGCCAACACCCGTTTGATAAGCGTGATGGTCTCCGCCACACCGTATAGTGCGATAAACGAACCCATGCGCGGCCCTTGATCACGGCCGAGCAAAATTTCATATAGTGCCTTGAACCAGTCACGCAGATTTTCAAATTCATGCCGTTTGCCGACTTCGTAGACCTCGTTCTGAATGGCACTAGCGTCAGAATTGGATGATAGGCCCTCCAACACCACAACCAAGTCTTGGAGCGCCGCAAATTCCATTTCGTTGGGTGCTCGATAAGTTTTGTTAGGTTTAACGAAGTCCCGATAGTAGTTAATTGCATGCTCGACAAGACGATCGAGGATGGGCGCACTATCAGGCGTCGCATCAGCAGCATAGCGCGTGATAAAGCCCCATAAAACTAAGGATTCCTCTGTATTGCACGCCGAGGCCAAATTTAACAACAGCCCGAACGTAACATGATCTTCGGGATCGGGTGGCTCGCCAGCATGGATATGCCAGGTTGGATTTTCTAGCTGCTTCGTTTCCTCCTCATCAGCGAATTTTCCGAGAAACGTCAAATAATCGTCCACATGGCGCGGAATAACATCAAAATAGAGCCGCTTTGCCTTTTTTGGCGAATTGAACATGTAGAGCTGTAGACTTTCATCAGGCGCATATCTTAGCCACTCTTCAACACTCAGCCCGTTGCCGCGGGACTTAGAAATTTTTTCCCCACTCTCATCAAGGAAGAGTTCGTAAGTGAAGCCTGCAGGCGGGCGCCCGCCGAGGATTTTACAAATCTTAGACGACAGTCGCACTGAGTCTATAAGGTCCTTGCCAGACATTTCGTAATTCACGTCGAGCGCCACCCACCGCATTGCCCAATCGGCCTTCCACTGCAACTTGCAATGCCCGCCAGTCACTAGTGTCTCGACTTTATTTCCATCCTTAGTTTCATAAATGATCGTCCCGGCATCAACATCGCGTTCGATTACTGGCACCTGAAGAACCATTCCAGTACTGGGACACACCGGGAGAAACGGGCTGTAGGTCGCACGTCGCTCAGACCCTAAGGTTGGCAAGATGACGTTAATCACCGCTTCGTAATTTTTGAGCACCTTTACAAGCGTGGCATCAAATCGGCCGGAGCTATAGCACTCAGTTGCACTCTGAAATTCGTACTCAAACTTAAATTGATCAAGAAACGACCGAAGCCGCGCATTGTTGTGATGACCGAAACTTTCGTGGGTTTCAAACGGATCGGGCACCGCTGTCAACGGTTTGCCGAGATGCTCGGCCAGAAGATCATGATTAGGAACGTTGTCCGGCACCTTTCTTAGACCATCCATATCGTCGGAAAAGGCGTAAAGCTTTGAGGGAATATTACTGAGTGCGGTGAAGGCATTTCGAACCATGGTGGTACGTACAACCTCGCCAAAAGTACCTATATGCGGCAAGCCAGATGGACCATAGCCGGTTTCGAACAGGACATAGCCTTTTTCTGGAATAATACCACCAATTGCCGCCAACACTTTGCGGGCCTCTTCGAACGGCCAAGCGCGGGCATCCTGAGCGAGAGAACGAACCGTATCCACAATCAAATCCTCTGAACCATTTCGGCCCGATTATTTATGCGCAGCG
>CAYZMI010000022.1:27258-28953 GCA_964479475.1 uncultured Rhodospirillaceae bacterium
TAGCGCTATTCCCTTCACTCGACCTGCTTGAGCTATTTGCCTTTACGCGCCCAGCGGCCCCTTGCTTACCAACACCAGCAGGTCTCGCCGCAGCGCTTGATCTCGAACGACCCGATACGCTGGAGGAACAGGCGCATCTGCTACGCGAGGCCACCGAAGAATTGATTGCTGAGCTTCATAGGCTCGACGGGCTGATAGACAGTAACGCTTTGGCCATTGCTGAGGCCATGCGCGACGGAAACTGGTCCTGGGGCCACGCTGTAACTGAAGCTCTGACACACCTGGCAGATTACGATAACCATCCGCATCCGCAACGTGGCCTAGACGTCTGGGTCCGACTAACCAGCTGGTCTGAGCAGGCCCCAACGACGGCACCGGAAAGCCAGCCAGTGGAGCCGGAAGAAGCCAGAGCGAGGCTAGCCGAATTAGTAGGTGAAAATGCAGAACCACGACCACAGCAGAGCGATTACGCATCCGCTGTATGCGGCACATTTTTACCTCGGGCCTCTGCCGACGCACCCAACACTGTGATTGCAGAAGCCGGGACGGGCGTTGGCAAGACATTAGGATATATAGCCCCCGCCAGCTTGTGGGCCGAAAAGAACGGCGGCACAGTATGGGTCAGTACGTACACCCGCAATTTGCAGCGTCAAATTGATGGCGAGCTAGACCGGCTGCATCCGGATCCCACCGTAAAAGCCCGCAGGGTAGTAATCCGCAAGGGCCGCGAGAATTATTTGTGTTTGCTCAATATGGAAGAAGCGGTCGGTCACAGCTCGATGCGACCTGCGAGTTCCGTGGCATTGGGGCTTGTAGCGCGATGGGTGGGACAGACTAGGGACGGTGACATCGCAGGCGGGGACTTCCCTAATTGGCTCGCTGACCTGGTAGGATACCGCGATACATTAGGCCTCACCGACCGACGCGGTGAATGCATTTACTCAGCCTGCACACACTACAACAAATGCTTCATTGAACGGACGGTGCGTCAAGCACGACGAGCCGATATCGTAGTTGCCAACCACGCGTTGGTCATGATGCAGGCAGCAATGGGCGGGCTCGATGACGGCAACGTGCCGTCGCGTCTTATCTTCGACGAGGGACATCACGTGTTCAACGCGTCAGATTCAGCATTCTCGGCCGAGTTAAGCGGACGACAAGGCGCTGATCTCCGTCGCTGGCTACTAGGGGCCGAAGGGGGCCGCGGGAGCCGGTCCCGCGGTCTAACCCGGCGTTTAGAGGATATTGCGGCAATAGAGGAAACAGTGAGCCAAGCATTAGCCGAAGTCCTGGATGCCGCTAAGTGCCTTCCAGCTCAAGGTTGGGCTGATCGAATTTGTGAGGGGGCCAAGCCACAGGGTCCAGCGGAAAAATTTCTTTCATTGGTACGCCAGCAGGTTTATGCCCGAGCTAAAGGTATTGATACGCCATACGATCTTGAATCTGATACGAGGCCAACAATTGATGGGCTTCCTGATGCTGCTGCGGCATTAGCCTCTGCGCTCAGAGAGGTTTCACGCCCCATGAAGGAGCTGATGACTGGGCTTATGAAACTACTGGATGACCAGGCGGCCCATCTTGATAGTTTCTCGCGGCAGCGAATTGATGCCACCTGGCGGGGCTTGCGCCGGCGCGCCGAAGGAGAGGTGGATGCTTGGTGTAGCATGTTGGATGAGTTGGCAGACGTCGTACCGG
>CAYZMI010000022.1:29053-31792 GCA_964479475.1 uncultured Rhodospirillaceae bacterium
ATATTTCGTGCCGAGGAAAATACCTGCATTTTGGGCACCGATGCCATCCGTGACGGGGTCGATGTTCCGGGACGTTCTCTGCGCCTAGTGGTGTTTGACCGCGTGCCATGGGCGCGCCCGACTATTCTTCACCGTGCTCGCAAGGACGCATTCGGGGGAGCCGCATATGACGATCGGTTGGCCAGACTAAAAATTAAACAAGCTTATGGCCGGTTAGTTCGCCGAGCCGATGATACTGGGGTATTTGTAATGTTGGATTCCCGAACGCCTTCGCGCCTTTTAGGCGCCTTTCCCGATAGTGTCGAAGTCCGTCGCGTCGGACTTGCAGAGGCTGTAATTGAGACAAAGGCATTTTTGGAGAAGTGACGAAGTAATAGGTTGTATTGAAAGGAAGCGAGACCGCAAGCCAGAAAAAAGAATGGGTCCCCAGGATTTTAACTTCGGGCAACACGGTTAAATATATGTTGTTGTTGTTTTCTTAATTCAGAATTTAGAATGTGAAGCACATATCGCCCAGTATCGAAACCCGGTACCCTAGGAACAGATATTGTTGTTTACGGCAATAATTGAATTTGATGCCATGGAAAAAGGCCCCGCGTAAGCGGGGCCTTTTTTTACGCGGTACTAAACTTTATCGGTCCGCTTACATCATGCCGCCCATACCGCCCATATCAGGCATCGGCGGGGCAGCAGCAGCCTTATCATCCGGCTTCTCTGCAACCATCGCTTCAGTAGTGACCAACAGACCCGCCACCGACGCCGCATCTTGCAGCGCGGTACGTACTACCTTGGTTGGATCAATGATACCGGCCTTTACAAGGTCCTCATACTGATTTGTCTGAGCGTTGAAACCAACAGTCTGGCTCCTACCCTCGAGCAGCTTGCCAACCACAACCGCACCAGATTCACCAGAATTTTCAGCAATCTGGGCGACCGGCGTCTGAAGCGCCCGACGCACGATGTCAACACCGACACGTTGGTCATCGTTACCCGGCTTAACTTTATCGAGTACTCTGCCAGCATAAAGTAAAGCAGCACCGCCACCAGGTATGATACCCTCTTCCACAGCGGCACGGGTTGCATTCATCGCGTCCTCGACACGATCGCGCTTTTCCTTGACCTCGACTTCAGTAGCACCACCAACCTTGATAACGGCAACTCCGCCGGCCAGCTTCGCCAAACGTTCTTGCAGCTTCTCTCGGTCGTAATCCGAACTAGTCTCATCGATCTGCGCCCGAATCTGGTTGCAGCGACCCTGGATCTCATTCTTCTTACCAGCGCCTTCGACGATAGTGGCCTCTTCTTTAGTCATGTTAACCTTCTTGGCAGTGCCAAGCATGTCGATACTGACATTTTCCAGTTTGATGCCGAGGTCTTCGGAGATTACTTGACCGCCGGTGAGAATAGCGATGTCTTCAAGCATCGCCTTCCGCCGATCGCCGAAGCCAGGTGCCTTGACAGCAGCCACCTTAAGACCACCACGCAGCTTATTGACGACGAGAGTAGCTAACACTTCGCCTTCCACGTCTTCCGCGATGATAATCAACGGACGAGAGGACTGCACGACCGACTCTAGAAGCGGTAGCAAAGGCTGCAAGCTAGCAAGCTTGGCCTCATGGAGTAGTATCAACGGATCCTCCATATCACAAACCATCTTCTCTGGATTGGTGACAAAATAAGGAGATAGATAGCCACGGTCGAACTGCATGCCCTCGACGACGTCGAGTTCGGTGGTAAGACCTTTAGCTTCTTCGACCGTGATGACACCTTCTTTGCCAACTTTCTGCATGGCTTGGGAAATCATATCGCCGATTTCTGCTTCACCGTTAGCGGAAATCGTACCCACTTGGCCAATTTCCTCTTCGGACTTAACTTTCTTAGAACGCGATTTAAGTTCCGCTACAACGGCCTCAACCGCGAGATCGATGCCACGCTTGAGATCCATCGGGTTCATGCCAGCTGCAACTGCTTTGCAACCTTCACGCACGATGGACTGAGCAAGAACAGTCGCAGTAGTAGTACCGTCACCGGCTTCATCGTTGGTCTTCGATGCCACTTCGCGCACCATCTGAGCGCCCATATTTTCAAAATGATCTTCGAGGGTGATTTCTTTGGCGACCGTCACACCGTCCTTGGTGATACGAGGTGCGCCAAAAGCCTTGTCGAGGACCACATTACGGCCCTTTGGGCCTAGTGTTACCTTGACCGCATCAGCCAAAATATCAATACCCGCGAGCATCTTGTTCCGGGCTTCTGTGTCAAATTTTACTTCTTTGGATGCCATTTCTTGGAACCTCCTATTCCACGATGCCCATAATGTCGGATTCCTTCATGATCAGTAAATCCTGGCCGTCGAGCTTTACTTCGGTGCCAGACCATTTGCCATAAAGAATACGATCGCCCTTCTTGACGTCGGGCTTTACAAGTTTTCCATCCTCGCCACGCGCACCAGGGCCGGTGGAGATCACCTTGCCTTCCTGAGGCTTTTCTTGCGCAGTATCTGGTATAATAACGCCGCCCGCGGTCTTAGTTTCGGCATCAAGCGCCTGGACCAGAACGCGGTCATGCAATGGCCTGAATTTTGTTGCCATTTCACACTCCCATCTTACTTATTGAAAAACAGAGAAAAAGCACTCTGTTAGCACTTCTCCCTCATGAGTGCCAGCTATATAGGTATCCAATCCCGCCCTGTCAATGTCTTTCCTGAAATATTTTTTCTAAAAAATTACGCATTTTCAG
>CAYZMI010000023.1:0-8942 GCA_964479475.1 uncultured Rhodospirillaceae bacterium
AGATCAAAAATCTCCATTAGAGCAGGCGAACCTGATCCCGTATGGATGCAAATTGGCAAGCCCAGCTTCTCGGCCTCCGCATAAACAGGAAAAAAATATGGATTATCAAGAGTGAGATCACCTTCGATTCCTCGAAAAAATACACCGGTCGCACCATTATCCTTCGCGGTTCTCATTTGCTCCAGCGAAGCCTCTATCGATCGCAGAGGCAAAACTGCAACCCAGCGCAGCCGCTCTTCATCCGTCGACCACACGTGTGCCAACCACTTATTATAAGCACCGCAAAGTGCAATCTCTAATTCGACATCATCAGTCAAATAAATTAGGAAAAGAGTAGGATATATCACTTGAATTTGAATACCCAAGCGATCCATGTCTGCAAGACGAATTGCCGGGTCGGTTATCTCGCGACTCGCAATTGTGCTATCACCACGTGTGGATTGCGATTTGGCCGCCGATGGTGTGATCAGGCGAAAACCGCCTTTTCCGGATGGCCGTGGAAATATTTTCCCGTCAATTAACCAAAATGCATTGGAATCCTCGTACAGAGTATTATCCGGAATTGACACCAGAACAGGTCTTTTGGGATGTAGCTCTTCGTCAATAAAATTCCATATAGAGTCGGATTCTGCAATATGCGTATCAGCATCGACTACGCCAAGCATATTTTTTCTCCCTGAATTAATTTTTGTTATTTTATTAAATTCAGAATTGCAAATGCAAGGAGGGTTTACCAGCGCTTCTAAACGTCAATAGGCTCGTAAAGAAATTGGTGGAGCCGAGGGGAGTCGAACCCCTGACCTTCGCATTGCGAACGCGACGCTCTCCCAACTGAGCTACGGCCCCGTCCCAAGAAATTTTCCTGAAAAGCGCGCGTAATGTGTTGATCCGGTATAGAAATGTCAAGCGTTCTTGAACCGAGTCGGACGGATGGTTAGGATTTGGTGCCCATATGACCGGTGGTTGGCATAATGGCATGGAGAAGCGCGCATGATTGTCATAGACCCCCTATTTCGCATTATGAGTATGGCGATCGAGCTCTATATTTGGCTCATCATTATCGGCGCTATTCTGAGCTGGTTGATTGCATTCAATATCCTCAATACATCCAACCAGGCGGTCTACACAATCATCGATTTTTTGTATCGAATTACTGAGCCCGCTCTGCGTCCTATTCGAAAATTCTTACCTAACTTCGGCGGCATAGATATTTCCCCTGTCGTATTAATATTAGGACTGATTTTCGTCCAAATGGTATTATCAAATTTTCATCGTACGCTTCTTACACTTTAGTCATAGGTCAAGACTGCCAATAGTATGGAATTTGCAAAGCATTGTGGCGTAACAATTCGCGTTAGAACGCCGCCTATAGCAACAAGCAATTGGCTACTTACGAGAGTACAGGGTGGTTGGCGCTAAAATAATTGACGGCAAGACTCTCGCCGCGAATTTGCGCAGACAAATTGGGCGACAGGTTGAATTACTAAAAGAACGTCACAGGCTTACACCAGGTCTCGCCGCAGTATTAGTTGGCGAAGACCCAGCCAGCCAGATTTACGTACGCAACAAAGAGAATCAGATCTCAGAAGTTGGCATGGCATCTTTTGGGGAACGCCTTGATGCAACGACATCACAATCGGATATGCTTACACTGATTGGCTCATTCAATGAAAATCCGGCTGTAAACGGCATTTTGGTCCAGCTTCCGCTACCCCATCAAATGGACGCGAAAGTCGTTATTGACGCTGTTTCTCCAGCTAAAGATGTTGATGGGTTCCACCCTCTAAACATCGGGCGTATAGCAAGAGGTGAGGAAGCGCTGGTCCCATGCACGCCACTTGGATGCATCTTGCTCCTGCAAGAAACACTGAAGGATTTGGCTGGTTTAAACGCTGTCATCGTCGGGCGTTCAAACATCGTAGGTAAGCCAATGGCTGAATTGCTGCTAGCTGAAAACTGTACGGTTACGGTGGCTCATTCGCACACCCGCGAATTACCCAAGGTGTGTCGCACCGCAGATATCCTCATTGCCGCAGTTGGTCAGGCACATATGATCAAGGGCGACTGGATAAAACCAGGGGCTGCAGTAATTGATGTTGGTATCAATCGCATCACCTCCCCCCACAACGGAAGCGGTGGTACAAGATTGGTTGGTGATGTCTATTTTAATGAGGCGGTTCAAGTAGCCGCTGCCATCACGCCTGTTCCAGGTGGTGTCGGTCCCATGACCATTGCGTGCTTATTGCAAAACACGTTGGCTGCATGCTGCCGCCAAAATGGCATCGAAGTACCAAATATTTCCTAGTCCAATTACCCTACCGCACGTTGGATTGTGCTAATACTTTTTCAAGCGCTTGTTCGAGATTGGTAACTGTACGGTCGATGTCTTTTAACTTGTCTAGTCCAAATAAGCCGATACGAAATGTTCTAAATTCTTCGGGCTCATCACATTGTAAGGGTACACCCGCGGCAATTTGCAGTCCCTCCACTCCAAATCGTTTGGTATTCTGGATGTCAGGATCGTCGGTATAGCTAACTACCACACCTGGCGCTTCAAACCCTTGTGCAGCAAGGCTCCTGAACCCCTTGGCTTGCAGCAGTTCGCGCACACGTCTCCCCAATTCTGCCTGCCCGTCGCGCGCCTTATTGAAACCATACGCTTCGATCTCTTTCATAGTGTCCCTAAACTGAACTAACGCATCTGTGGGCATAGTGGCATGATAGGCGTGGGCACCACCCTCATAGGCCCGCATTATCTCGAGCCATTTTTTGAGGTCGCAGGCAAAGCTGGTACTTTGGGTGTTTTCGATGCGCTGGAGGCCACGCTCTCCAAGCATCACCAGACCGCTACAAGGCGAGGCACTCCACCCCTTTTGTGGGGCGCTAATCAATACGTCAACGCCGCTATCCTGCATATCGACCCAAATTGCGCCTGATGCAACACAATCGAGAACGAACAATCCACCCACTTCCCGTACGGCTTCTGCTATGGCGCGCATGTAGTCTGTTGGCAACATAATACCGGAAGCAGTTTCGACATGAGGTGCAAAGACCAGGTCGGGTCGTTTGCTTTTTATCTCCTCTACCACTTGATCGATGGGCGCAGGTGTCAAAGAGGGCTGCTCACCCTCTTCGACAGGACACGCTTTTAAAACAATTGTGTCAGAGGGTATATCCCCGGCATCAAATATTTGAGTCCAGCGAAAACTGAACCAACCATTTCGGATGACGATGCAGCGTTTGCCGGTGGCAAACTGGCGTGCCACCGCCTCCATAGCATAAGTCCCGCCGCCCGGTACAACGACCACTGCATTCGCATTGTAAACACCCTTAAGTGTGGTGGAGATATCGTTCATCACCCCCTGGAAGGATTGGGACATATGATTAAGGGAGCGGTCAGTAAACACGACCGAATATTCAAGGAGTCCATCGGGATCCAGGTCAGGCAGAAGGCCAGGCATTTAATTCTCCATTTTGCGCACCGAGGTGGACTGAAAATTTTAAACCGGTCGAAAATAATTTTGGTCAATCACCCTCAGCCGGCGGGCCATTTTTGCGAGCACCGCCCCAGCCATTGTGGGTAATATCAAAAATAGTGCCATTAGGATCACTAAATTTAAGCTCATAGAAGACATTATCACCCTCCATTTCACCCATAAACCAACTTCCACCGGCCTCTTCTATTTGTGTTTTGGTCGTTTCTACATCATCGACCCAAAAACCGAAATGATGAACGCCAAACCAATCTTTAGTTTTACCGTCACCCATAGGTCGGTCGTCTTTATAACGCAACAACGCGACATTTATCGTACCGTCAGTCAAATACACACCATCTGCCATATCGGCCTTAACTGACGTTACTTTTTCCATCCCAAACGCAGACATATAAAAATCTGCGGCTTTGTCTGGATCAGGAACTGATATGGCTAAATGGCGCAGTTTGCCTTTGGCCTTAGACATGTATTGTCTCCTTCTAATTACCAGGCCCTTTAATTTGGAACATTTCTGCTGCGTGATCCCAGACGACGCGTTGTTTAATAAGCGGGTCGACACCATCGAACATCTTGTCAATTGGGATCGAAACGTCCGGCCAAGTGCCTTGCGGATGCGGATAATCGGACCCCCAGATGGCAACATCTCCCAAATTACACCAATCCAGCTTCATCATTTCGCAACCCACATAATCTTCTTCGAAGGTAAAGCCGCAATTTCGTTTGGCATATTCGCTCGGCAACAAAGACAACGGTGCCGAGGGGTCTGGCGCCCTTTCTTTTGTTTGTCTATCTGCCCATTCGATTGCGAATGGAACCCAACCGATTCGACATTCTGAAAATAAAATTTTCAAATCAGGGTGTCTCTCAAAGGCCCCGCAAAAGACCAGCTGAGCAAATGTATTGCAAAGATTGAAAGGTGCGGTAGCCAGAAAGGCAATCTGCGCCCCTCGGTTATACGGTGGCAATGGATCGTCGGCTGCGCCGCCGATATGAATGCAGAGGGGCACTCGCGCTTCGCCTGCCATTGCCCAGAGTGGTTCCCACACCTCGTGATAGACCGGCTCCGCTACATCAAACGGCGGGAATTCAACCGCCTTTGCACCCGCTTTGATCATACGTTCCAATTCGCGTGCACATTCATCTGGAAACTTAGTCGGTAAAGCTGGCAAAATGAAGATACGGTCTGGATCAACTTTATTCATCTCCATCGCGTAGTCGTTGAATGCTCGATAGACGGAAAATAGTAGTTCCGGGTCTTCGACGTTCCACTTACGTACGCTAGCAAAGATAACACTCGACCACACCTTGGACTGATCCATATGATCCAGGAGGATTGAGGAATCCGCTGGTGGAAGCGCACCGTCTGGCAAATTGACACCATGATCACGAAATGGCTTTAGAAACTGCACGCTATTAGATCCGTCCGCTGACTTATCCCAGAGTTTGCCTTCCCAGGTCCATTGGGACCCATTTTCTCCTTCGATCACTTTAGGCCCAACGTCTTTGTATTTAGCCGGCAAGCGGTCCTGCCAGAGATTCTTTGGACACCAATGAGTGTCCAGATGATTGTCTGCGGAAATGTAAAGATAGTCGGTCATGCAGCGTTTCTCTCGGCAAAAATTTAAGGTTAATAGCCTTAGGGTCCTCCAGCAGGCTCGCTGGGTCAAGCGGGGTGTAACGAATAATCTTATCTCACCAATGCCTCCCGCCTGGCTATCACAAGACATGCTACAACTATTATCAACGCCCCAGTCCAGGTCCAAACATCCGACGTCTCGCGAAACAATATCCAACCAAACAATGCCGCAATAGGGAGCCGCATAAAATCTACTGGTCCGACGAGGCTTGCATCCGCATTACTCATGGCGCGGGCAAGACAAAGATGAGCAAGGGTGCCAAAAATACCAACCGCCAACACCCAAGGGAGTTGCTCCAACTTAGGCCAAACCCAATCACCCCATGCAAATGGAAGAGCTGCGGGCAAAATCATTAGATTCATATAGAACGCCATCACCGGGCCAGAAACCCGCCCGGAGATATGCTTAGTCACAAGTTGTACTCCACCGTTCATCATGGCAGAAATAAGCACCGCGTAGATCAGTGGGTCAGCGGGCAGTACGCCCGGCCGAATGATGATCAATGCACCTATACAGCCAACCACCACAGCACACCAACGCCATATCCCCACGCTTTCCCGGAGAAGAAATGCTGCACCGATGACGACAAATAACGGATGTGTAAATTGAACAGCTACTACATCGCTGATGGGTATACCGCCGACCGCCATGAACCAAAGTAAAACTCCCGCAACGGCAAGAAAACTGCGCAACCCAATGAGCTTCAATTCTGGTGGCCAGAGAATTTGTGGGTTACGGCTCAGCGTCAGGACTAACCAAGGCAGCATGAAAAGCAAGCCAAAGAAACCTCGAAAAAATGCAACTTCGTGGGGTGATATTCCCTCGAGGCTTAGTAGACGCGCAGCTGCAATCATCGCACAGATGGCGGTAGTTTGGCCCAACATCCACAACATACCGCGGGCCGGAGACGAAATATCAATCACCTCGCGTCACTTCTTACCGCGGACCGGCGGTAGCTTGTTCCGCTTTGTGGGCCTTTCGAGTGGTATAATAAGTGGCAAGAAAAATTACACAGGCACCAATCCAAGTCATAATTCCGGAGACATCGCCAAACAAAAAATAAGCAAGAATGGATGCAAAAACGAGACGCAGAAAATCAATAGGCGCAAGAACGTGGGCATCGGCATGACGGAACGCGCGGAGAAGGCAAATATGTGCGGAGGTACCAGCTAACCCAATCAACAATAACCAACCCACGTGATGCCATTCAGGCATGGTCCAATAAAACGGCAAAGCCAGAGCAGAGCCCGGCAAAATCATCAAATTCATGTAGAACGCTGTTGCATTGGGCGACTCGGTGGTTGCCATAGCCTTGGTAATACAGTGATTGCCACCATAAAACGCGCCTGAAATCAGCACGTAAAACATAGCGATATTGACCTCCTGGAATCCGGGTCGGAGAATCAGCAATACCCCCGAGAAGCCTATAAATGTGGCAACCCAAACGGAAATATCGACCTTTTCTCTGAGAAATATCGCAGCAAACAAAATAAGAAATAATGGCAATGTAAAATGTAGCGCGATGGCATCGCCGAGCGGCAATGCGGCGATGGCAACAAACCAAAATATCATACCTGCCGCCATCATAGCCGAGCGAATTAGATGATGACCTATTTTTTCAGTATAAAGAACGCTAATTCCGTTCTTGCCGATCCAAGGCAAAAAAATTAGAAACCCAATGAGCATCCGAAAGAACAATATCTCCACCGCGTCAATCTCTCCTGCCAACGCCCGGATGCTGACGCTCATAGCCACGAAAGAAAGCGTCGTGAGAAACATCCAAAATGCACCGAGGAGAACTGGAGACACGTTGCGAGAGCCTTCATTCAGAACAAATTAGCAGCGGTAGCTCCACCTTATCGTGTTCAAGCAGGGCTAGCGAGCCTTCAACCAAGGCGATGACGTGTTTAGTTTCCGAATCGTTTTTGGGCAGCTTGAAGTAACCGGAGACGAAGCGCGTTCAACTTGATAAACCCTTGAGCATCGCGCTGATCGTAAACAGCATCCGCCTCAAAGGTCACATGATCTTGCGAATAGAGGCTGTTGGGTGATTTGCGACCGTCAACGCTAACCGATCCTTTAAACAATTTTAGCCGGACTGTACCCGCCACAGTCTTCTGGCTTTCATCGATGGCAGCCTGAATCATTTCACGCTCTGGTGAAAACCAGAAACCATTATAGATCAACTCGGCATAGCGCGGCATAAGTTCGTCTTTGAGATGCGCGGCACCCCGATCAAGCGTGATAGACTCAATCCCCCTGTGGGCAGCCAATAACACACTGCCACCAGGCGTCTCATAGATGCCGCGCGACTTCATACCGACATATCGATTTTCCACCAAATCGAGCCGGCCTATCCCATTGGCCCCGCCGACTTCGTTGAGACGCGTCAACAGGGCGGCCGGCGATAATTTTTCGCCATCCACAGCCACTGGATCACCAGCCTCAAACTCTATCTCAATATAACAAGGTTTGTCGGGGGCGGCCTCAGGCGCCACTGACCGGGTAAAAATGTTTTCATCGGGCGCTACCCAGGGATCCTCAAGCACCCTCCCCTCATATGAAATATGCAAAAGGTTCGCATCCATAGAATATGGCGGCTCGTCTTCCTTATCGCGTGGGATTGAAATCTGATGGGCTCGGGCGTACTCCATTAGCTTCTGACGACCATCGAGCTTCCATTCGCGCCAGGGCGCAATAACGTGAATTTCGGGATTGAGCGCGTAATATCCTAGCTCAAAGCGAACCTGATCATTACCTTTCCCGGTCGCGCCATGGCTCACCGCATCAGCACCTGTTGCGTTGGCGATTTCTATCTGACGTTTAGCAATTAGCGGGCGTGCGATGGAGGTCCCTAGAAGATAAACGCCCTCATAGACCGAATTTGCGCGAAACATAGGAAATACATAGTCGCATACAAATTCTTCTCTCAAATCCTCAATATAGATTTCCTTCACGCCGGCAGCTTCAGCCTTGGCCCGAGCAGGTTCAACCTCTTCACCCTGACCAAGATCAGCGGTAAATGTGACTACCTCACAGCCATATTCCTCTTGCAACCAACGCAAAATCACAGAGGTATCTAGCCCACCGGAATAAGCAAGCACGACTTTTTTGATTTCATTCATAGCTTTCGACGCCATGGTCTGCGCCCCCTAAAAATGCGCGCGCAGTATAGGGATTAGGCGTATGCTCACAAGGGGCTTTAATTTCATAGGTCAATTTCATAACCCACGCGAATTAGTGGGCACTAAGAATGTTTCTTAATTAAAATCAGATTTGTCAGTTTTTCTGCGCCCGCTAGCGCTTTTAAGTTGGCCGCAGGCAGCAAGTATGTCGCGGCCACGCGGCACCCGAACAGGTGCAGAATACCCGGCATTATTTACTATTTCCGCGAATCGATTAATTGTACCAGCATCTGAGCATTTAAACGGTGCGCCCGGCCAGGCATTAAACGGTATCAGATTGACCTTGGCCGGAATGCCACGAATGAGCCGAACCAACTCCTTTGCATCCGCTTGAGAATCGTTGACGTCTTTAAGCATTACATATTCAAATGTAATACGGCGCGCATTGTTTGCGCTGGGATATTTACGACAAGCGTTAAGCAGTTCATTGATGGGGAATTTTTTGTTGATGGGAACAATTTCGTCACGTAGATCGTCAGTCACCGCGTGAAGTGATACCGCGAGATTTACGCCGAGTTCCTCGCCGCAGCGTTGGATATTGGGTACATAACCCGCAGTTGACAGAGTGATCCGCCGCTTAGAGATCGAAATGCCCTCGTTGTCCATAATAATGTTGAGTGCTTTTG
>CAYZMI010000023.1:9042-31572 GCA_964479475.1 uncultured Rhodospirillaceae bacterium
CTGTGCGGTGATTTCATGGACCGCATTATAGGAGTTCTGGTGAATACAGAAAATAAGGAGGTTTATTCCGTAGCCGCTGCACCCGACCGACCTAAACCAGGCGGTGCCATGCCCGGCGTCAGTTTTAGCCATAATACGGCAACAAACACGACGGCAATAAAGGGAATTAAAACTATACAAACACTATCCCAACCAACCGCATTGTGCAGCATTCCGGCAGAGAATGAAAATGCGGCCACGGACTGGAAGACCAGTGCATCGTTGAGGCCCTGGCTTTTGTTTTTCTCTTCCGGGCGGTAAACCGTGGTCAGCAAGTGTGTCGACCCCACGAAGAGAAAGTTCCAACCAGTACCAACACAGATATTGGCCGCCAAGAAAAATTCAAGGGTATTACCTGACATTCCAATGAGAGCGGCAGTCGCTGATAGGCAAAGGCCTGCAATGAGCACATTGAGCAAACCAAACCGGCTTATCAGCCAGCCTGTGAAAAATGATGGCGCAAACATACCAACCATGTGCCACTGTGCCACTAAGGCAGCGCGTTCAAAAGTGTGTCCGTACTCGCGCACCATAGCAAGCGGCGTCGCAGCCATCATCAACACCATAACGCCCCAACCTATCACCGCACACAAAACTGCAACTACAAACGCTGGTTGTCGGGCAATAATCCCAAGTGGCCGCCCCGTAGTCTCGTATTTTTTTTCCACGTTAGGTGGAAACTTTACCATGGAAACAACGACTATGAGGAGAAACGGAATAAATGTGAGGACTACAAAGGTGCTGGCAAATTGATAAGGTGGAGTGCTATTGCCAATTGTCTTAGCAGCTTCCGCAATGCCGGGACCGCAGATTAATTCTACAGCATGTGCGAATGAGGCATTACCGAGCCAAGCGGACGCTACATCATGGGTCCATTTGGAAATTTCGGGACCAATAAATGCAGCAACAACACCACCCCCTACTACAAGGGAAATAGCAATACCGCGCCATTTTGCGTTGGAAACATCAGCAGCAGCGAAACGGTAAGTCTGCCCAGAAATAGTGAAAGCACCAAAGAAAATTATAGCAACCAAATACAGCGCAAATGATCCTTGAAATATTGCGATCGCCGCCAGTAATGCGCCCGCGGACCCCATAAGCGCACCAAAAATAAATCCAGCTTTACGGCCATATTTGCGCATCATATAGGCCAGAGGAATAGAAAACGCTGCGGTAGCTTCCCATTGCAAGGCCTGCGGCAGGGTAGCCAAGGAATTGTTAGATGCTAGAGACAACCCGACGAGCGCCGAGACAGAGAGCACGACACCGGTAGAACTGTTGAATATGGCCTGGCACAAAGCCAAAAGCGCAACGTTGCGCTTCATCCTTGGATGATGATTTGTGTCGGCCATCTAGGCTCCGGTGCGTTTGGAAGAGATAATAAAAGAGTAATTTTTAGTACTCTAATGCATATACAAGCCACCATCCACGTTTATCGTCTGGCCCGTCATATAGCTTGCAGCATCTGAGAGCAAAAACATCACCGTACCCACGAGATCGTCAGGTACCTGTGCCCGCTTGAAACACTTCCCGTCATCCCTACCTGCCATGTAGTTGGATGATGAAGAGGCGAGCTGTGTTTCGCTCAACGTAAATCCCGGTGTAACCGCGTTAACGCGAATTTTGTCATCTCCCACCTCGCGAGCGAGGGCACGTGTCAATCCTATTACCCCGGCCTTCGACGTCGTGTAATCGAGCCTATTTGGATTGCCTTCCCATACCCGTCCGGAGGAAATATTGACAATTGCTCCGCCACCGCGCTTTTTCATATGAGGATAGACCGCACGGCAACAGAGAAATATACCTTTCAGATTAACAGCCATCACCGAATCCCATCTCTCGGCTTTGATGTCAAACCAATCTCCACGGGGTAGTACGCTCATTAGAGAGGCATTGTTAATCAGCCCGTCAATACCCCCATAAGTAACCACTGCTTCGTCCACCGCGGCTTGAACTGCGTCTTCATCGGTAACATCGGTCGGCACCGACAATGCTTCTCCTCCCTCGTTCCGTATATCTGTCGCGACTTGTTGGGATGCTTCGTTGGCAATATCGGCCAAAACCACTTTAGCACCTGCCTCTGCCAAACGTTTGGAATAGACCTTGCCTATCCCTGTACCACCACCTGTTACAATGACTACTTTGCTATCTACACTGTAGGCGGTATCCAAATTGAAGCCGTCCGGCATGATAATCCCTTTCTGATATTTATGATTGCGCAAGAGCTATATCGATAGTAACCCGGTTGGGGCTTCCGGAAAATTACCGCAGGTAAAGGTTCCTATTTAAAACCACAGGCCTTATTGATTGACTTGTGTGCGGCGGTAAAGCCCGACAAGGAATAGGTATCCGTTGTCCTGGTACCTCGGCTTGATATTCCGCGTATGATCATCTTCCTACCGGCACGCATCGCCGAGACAACTGCATTGTCGGAATTTTCTTCATCCGCCCATGCCGTACCAGCATCAGTAAAAAAATTGTACTTGCGCCCATCGATGGTGAGCAAAACTTTGCTATTTTTTTTGAATAGATAGCCTGCGGTTATAGAGACCTCATTCCGCGTTTTAGGCCGTGTTCGATGGGCAACCTGAACGTAGGTTTTTCCTCGCCTTTTATATTTACCCTGCTTTTTATTCGGCTCGCCATGCAAGTAGCAAATCCGCACTTTATTCTTCACTATTAGATGTGTGGACCAATCCTTAAAGGTTGCAATTGATTTAACGTCCGTCGCATAACTAACCTCCGTCTTGAGAAAACTCATAACAAATAGTCCCGAAATACAACAAACTAAAACCAATTTGCGACGATTTATTTCCGATTGCATTGCTAATTAACTCTTTATTTGTCCTTAGACGCTTTAATAGTTTTATTTTTACGACGAATTATAGGGTCTCCAAAGGTATGAACCGGGATTGGTTCCACTACACCTCCAGGAAAAACCGGCCGCGCACCAAACCGCCGCATTGAAATCAACCGATCATACATTACCACCGCGCCGGCCGTTGCTAAATTTAATGAAAAAAGTGTCGGAATTTTGACTACATGCTCACAGCAATCGGTGAGCCGCTCCGATAAGCCCCCTCGCTCCATACCTAGAACGTAAGCCACACATCTCGGGTGACAAAAGCTTGGTAATTCGGTGGCCTCATCGGTTATCTCTATACCCACAAGCGCACAGTCTTGAGGTAGACACATCGACTCGATAGTGTCGAAGCTATAAAACGGAAGTTGTTCGGCAACATTTGACGTATCGGATTTGCCAATGTCAGGGTTATAGCTAGATGCGACGGTAAAAACAAAACTCGCGCCAAACGCATGTGCAGATCGATAAAGATTTCCCGCGTTCATGGGCTTGCTGAGCCCTTCAATACCGATACCGAAATATCCTCTCATGACAAGGTGTACCTCATGAAATTTACTATCGGTAGGGCCGGCCACAATGGCAACCCCTCATTGAGGCACCACAATTGACCACAGAAAACTCCCTACACAACCAGTATGAATTATATCCCTATCCACCGCGCGATCCGAGGGCAGAGACGTCGCGGTTGTTGACCGGTTCTCCAAGCCACATTGCCGAGATCAATCATTATATTTTTGCCGGCAAGCGTGATTTTACCAAACCATTTCGTGCCCTTATTGCGGGTGGCGGTACTGGGGATGGGGCTATCATGCTTGCTCAACAGTTGGCGGATATTAGCGATAAAGGGGACGTGGTCTATCTGGACTTGTCGGCATCCGCAACGAATATCGCGAAGTCTAGGGCGAAAGTAAGGGGCCTCAAAAACATAAAATTCCTGCAGGGTTCCCTGCTCGACGTGGCTAAATTATGTGAGCCGCCATTTGACTATATCGATTGTTGTGGCGTTCTCCATCACCTTGATGACCCATCTGAAGGACTTGAATCCCTTACCAATGTTCTCTGTGATAATGGTGGTATGGGCCTGATGGTCTATGCACCCCTAGGTAGAACCGGCGTTTATCCCATGCAGAACCTGCTGCGAATGATAGGAGACAACAAGTCACCGGCCGGACGCCTCGAACAGGCAAAATCGATACTTCGTTTTCTCCCACCAACAAATTGGCTTCACCGTAATGACCTAATCAAAGATCACGTGGACGCCGGTGACGCCGGAATATTCGACCTACTACTGCATAGTCAAGACAGGTCCTATTCTGTACCCGAGCTTGACCATTTAATTGAACAATCCCGACTTAAAATTGTCAGTTTTATTGAACCTATCCGCTATGACCCGCTTGCATTTATAGATGATCCTGAACTCATGCGTACCATCGGTAAATTAGCTTGGATCGATCAGTGTGCCATCGCCGAGCAACTAACTGGTAACCTAAAGACGCATGTCGTCTATGTAGTCAAATCGACCAATAAACAAAACACCGTTGCAACGCCTAATGATGGTAGCCTCATCCCTTACCTTGTTGGCCTAGACCGAGGTATTGAAACAGCAAATTTAAGAGAGAAGGGTAATTTATCAATTAATCTCGACGGTCTTAAAATTTCAGCACCGTTGTCGACACGCGATGGCGACTTACTTGCGCTAATAGATGGAATACGATCTATCGATTCAATCTTGGAAGATGCAACAAAAATAAATACTTCTACAGCGAGAGAAGAATTTAAACATCAATTCAGTCGGCTGTTTTCCTTACTCAATGGACTTAATTTGGCTTTCTTGAAATCTTAATACCCCCGGGGAACAGGGCATCACAAACCAGGGAGCAAAAATTTCCCACGTGGCACATTATTAACCCATATTTCAAACTCAAAGAGGTTGAACGTTTGATTTTAAAATATAGTTATTCTTTCAAATTCTATTCGCTCAAATCGATCAATTCAGATCAGTTTACGCCCACAGCCTCGCCCAAGGTTGGGCCGATTTCCATATGAAGAACTAGATTTGCCAGATTATCTAATCCAGTAGGTTCTCTATTGAGGATGATAAAATTCGCCCCATTTTGTACTGCCGCTTGAGGAAATCCCGCCGCCGGATATACCTGAAGAGAGGACCCCACCGCGATCATCAGGTCGCAAGCCAACGTCTCCTCTTGCGAACGCCGCATAGGATAATCCGGCATCGGCTGACCGAATGAAATAGTAGCGGTTTTAACCAATCCTGCGCATTCGCGACAAGTTGGTGTGGTTCTATCCGCCAAAAATGCTTCCTTAATTGGCCCCAATTCGTGGCGTAAGCCGCATTCAAGACAATTTGCGTAGGTACTATTGCCATGCAGTTCTACAACTTGCTTATCGGGTATTCCCGATGCTTGATGCAATCCGTCGGTGTTTTGAGTAATAACGGCAGATACTTTGCCGTCACGCACCAATTTTTCGACTGCGCGGTGGCCTCTATTAGGCTCTGCCCCTTCGAACCCGTAGGAATCGTCAAACTTTCGCCTCCAAGATTCGACCCGAGCTTCCTCGGAGGAAGTGAAATCTTCATACATTATGGGAGAATATCGTGTCCAAACACCGCCCGGACTTCGAAAATCCGGTATACCGGATTCAGTACTAATGCCGGCGCCGGTAAAGACAACGGCCCGGCTGCATCCTTCAATTAGGCGCCGTAATTCATCGATCGAGGCTTGATCGCCTTCCACCCGCTTTCTCCCCTGTTTATCTATGGCGGCCAAATGCAAGTTTAGGGGCGCGTTTCTAACACTGCAACTATACAGCTAATTCAGGGCGGTCTTTGAAATACTCTAATGCGTCTGGGTTAGCGAGTGCTTCTAAATTTTTAACCGGCCGGCCATGAATCACCTCGCGGACGGCAAGCTCAGTGATTTTCCCGGATTTGGTCCGTGGAATATCCTCTACGGACGCCAACACGGCTGGAACGTGCCTAGGCGAAGCCCCAGCTCGTACCCGACCCTTTATCTCATCGATAAGCGACCGGTTAAGTAAGACACCCGCAGCGAGGCGTACGAATAAAACAATTCGGACATCACCATCAATCTCCTGTCCGACAGCGAGAGCCTCTTCCACCACGGAGATCTGTTCCACTTGCCGGTAAATCTCAGCCGTACCGATACGAACGCCCCCTGGATTGAGTGTCGCATCGGAGCGCCCATAAATTATAATTCCACCACGCTGCGTAATCTCCGACCAATCGCCGTGGCACCAAACGCCGGGATACTTTTCGAAATATGCGGAAAAATACTTGGTGCCATCGAAATCATTCCAAAAACACACTGGCATTGAGGGAAATGCCTTTCGACAAACAAGCTCTCCCTTCTCTCCGATTACCGCCTGAGCATCATTGTTATAAACAGCTACGTCCATACCAAGACAAGGCGCCTGTATTTCACCACGCCAAACCGGTCCTGTAGGATTACCGGCGACAAAACATCCCACGATGTCCGTACCCCCGGAGATAGAGGAAAGACAAAGATCCGACTTAACATTCGTGTATATATATTCAAAGCTCTCCGCTACTAGAGGCGAACCGGTGGATAGCATTGTACGAAGCGATCCCAAACGATGTGACTTCATCGGTTCAATTTTAGCTTTTTTAGCAGCATCAATGAATTTGGCGGACGTGCCAAAATGAGTCATAGAGTTCTCGTCGGCAAAGTCGAACAAAACATTGCCATCGGGATAGAAGGGGGCACCGTCATATAACAATAGTGTTGCCTCGGCCGCGAGACCGCTGACCAGCCAATTCCACATCATCCAACCAAGCGTCGTAAAATAGAAGACACGGTCACCGGATTTAACGTCGCTTTGAAGAAGATGTTCTTTGAGGTGCTGTAGCAATGTTCCGCCAGCACCATGTACTATGCATTTGGGGACACCTGTCGTGCCAGACGAAAATAGAATGTAGAGCGGACTGTTGAAGGGGAGCCGCCGAAAGGGAATTTCTTCAGCTTCGAGGCCGGTAATGGATTCTTCCAACGATAAACCCACTCCAGTTCCTTTCGGGAACGCGTCTTCATGGTCATAGGGTAGGATGATAACGTGCTCTACGGATTTTAAATTTGTTAATACCAAATCAAGATTTGGAAGACAGTCTATAGATCGGCCATTGTAGAAATAACGATCAGCAGCAAACAAAACTTTGGGGCCAATCTGGCCAAACCTATCGAGTACCCCCCGTACACCAAAATCAGGCGAACACGACGACCAAATCGCACCCAAACTCGTAACAGCGAGCATGGCGGCAATAGCTTCTGGTATGTTAGGTAAGTACCCGCCGACGCGGTCGCCAGGACCAACTCCCAAAGCGGCGAGCGCCTGAGAAAGGCGCGAAACTAGCCGATAGAGGTCGACATAACTCAAAGTACGCTTAGTACCATTTTCCCCACGGAAGATAAGCGCTGGCGTTTCGTCCTGTCGGCGCAAAAGGTTCTCAGCAAAATTAAGTTTTGCATCAGGAAACCAAACTGCACCAGGCATTTTTTCAGCGTTGCGCAATACTATGTTGCCTCGTGTCTCCGCAATCACCTCGCCGAATTCCCACAGGCTAACCCAAAACTTCTCGGGCTCTTCCACCGACCATGCGTGTAAGGCTGTGTAGTTTTTAAAGGTTTCATCCCAACGTTCTTCAACGGCACGGATAAACGCCGTCAAATTGGTTCCTTCTATTCTCTCGCGCGTAGGTTGCCAGAGTGGTTGAGTCAAATGCCAATCCCCTGGTGTAGGTCCTCAATTATGGTTGATAAGCCCTGACGCACACGTCAAGTGCCGCGATTTAATAATCTAAGATAATGGTTTAAATTGGGTACATGCTCCCAATCAAGAACATTATGCAACGTTCCAGGTCGATTTCACCAGCAATCCGCGCAGCCATTTGGACAGTACTTGCCTCAATCTGTATGGTTGGCTTCGCCGCAATTGGCAAACATTTGACCGACGAATTGCCGGTCACAATAATCACCTTTTTTCGTTGTATCCTCGGTGTTTTCGTTTTAGCTCCCTGGTTTTATAGCGTTGGGTTTGCAGGCCTCGCGACAAAACATGCGGGGTTGCTCATCGCGCGAGGTTTCAACACGTTGCTCGGGCTTTATTGTCTCTTCGCTGCCGTTTCACTGTTGCCTTTGGCAGATGTGATCGCAATCATGTACAGCAAACCGATTTTCGCCTCAATCGCGGCGGTTTTAATTTTGCGTGAAGTAATGTATGGCGCACGCTGGCGCGGCGTATTGTTTGGTTTCGTTGGCATGCTGATAATTATTCGGCCTGGTTTTCAAGACTGGAATATGGGTGTGCTATATGCGATGGGCGCCATGGCTGCCGGTGCATTTACTGTTATTTCGGTTAAATACCTAACCCGAACTGAACCGCCTGACCGTATCGTGGCCTATACGGTGATGACGATGATAGTAGGCTCAGCTGTGCCCGCATTGATTAATTGGGTCACACCCAATTTCGAACAGTTTCTTTGGCTTGCCGCACTTGGAGTTTTGGCAACTCTGTTCCAGCGGTGTATTGCCCGCGCTCTTGCGGCTGCTGACGCAACAGTGGTCATGCCCTTTGAATTTATGCGGCTGTTGACGGCAGCAATAATCGGATTTCTGATCTTCGGCGATGTGGCGGATGCCTGGACATGGTCAGGGGGAATAATCATCTTTGCCACTGCATTTTATGTAGTTCGTGCAGAAACGGCACGTGAAAGTACAACATGATATTTGGGCTGCCCGATTCCATACGGGGGATTTTATGGATGATGGGCTCCATGGCTTCATGGGCTTGTATGGCAGCGGTAGCTCGATATTTGAGCGGCGATATTCACACGTTCGAGATAGTTTTTTTTCGGAGCATATTTGGCGCAATATTTTTGGTTCCGTGGCTATGCAAAGTCGGGGTTTCTGGTATCAAAACCCATCGGATCGGCATGCATATGGTGCGCGGCTTGGTGGGATTAGCGGTAATTTACTTACTATTTGCCGCCATCGCCCAGGCGCCACTGGGCGAGATTGCCGCGATTATGTCCACGCGCCCGCTCGTTGCCTCGTTGGGTGCCATTTTAATCTTGCATGAAGTCGCTCATGGCCGGCGATGGACCGCAACTATCATTGGATTTGTGGGTGCGTTGCTCATTATACGGCCAGGTTTTTCTGAAGTTTCTGTAGGCGTTATCCTCGCGCTAATTGCAGTTATAGGCATGGCAACACTGACTATCGTCATGAAGTCTCTTGCCCGCACCGAGGCACCCGACACTATTGTCGTCTGGCAAATGGTGGTCTTCACTCCGTGCTCCCTTATCCCTGCTATATTCGTCTGGCAAATGCCGGATACCTGGCAATTTTTGCTATTAGCTTCAACTGGTTTGTTTGGTACTCTCGTACAACGTTGTTTAACCCGCGCTTACGCTGCAGCGGATGCAACCGTCGTGCTGCCGTTTGACTTCACACGACTAGTTTTCGCCGCGTTTCTGGGATGGATCCTATTTCAGGAATTTCCCGATATTTGGGTATGGGCTGGAGGTTTGATCATCTTAATCGGTGTTCTTTGGATGACACGTCTAGAGGCAAAACAGCTTAATTAAGTGGCCTATACCTATAAGCCTTTTTGAGCCAACAGGATAAAGTTAAGCGTCAGAACTGGACGAAGAGGTTTAGACAAGACTAAATTCGTCTATTGGAGGAGAGGCTATGCCGATCGAAATTCGCCCCTATGACAAGCCCCTTGGTGCTGAAATTAGTGGGATCAATCTTTCCAAAGATTTATCCGGTGCTACATTCAAAGAAGTCTATCAGGCTTTCATCGATTACAAGGTATTAATCTTCCGAGAACAAGACATCACTCCCCAGAACCATTTAGAAATCAGCCAGCGGTTTGGACCGCTGGAAAGACTTTATGCAGAGGATCAAAGGGTAGAAGGCTTTCCCGATATCGCCATCCTTTCGAATGAAGTGGTGGATGGAAAGCATATCGGTGTTGTAGCAGCAGGGGATTTTTGGCATTCCGACATCTCCTATCGGGAAGAAACTTCTCTGGCGACATTTTTATATGGGCTCAAAATCCCCAATATTGGCGGCGACACTGAATTTGCCGATATGCAAAACGGTTACAGCACGCTCTCTGAAGAAATTAAAGGACGCATTAAAAACCTGAAAGGCATTCATCAGGCCAGTAAATTAGGTAACAAACGCGTTGAAGTAACCAGACCGGGTGCCGTCGAATATTATAAGAAGCAGTCAACAATTGAAAACATCTGCCACCCGTTAGTTCGAACTCATCCAATCTCGGGACGCTTAGGACTTTATCTATCACCGCGATTTACAATTGGTATTGAGGGCATGGATGAGACAAATGCAGATCCATTGCTAGACCTATTGTTTAATCACGTCACCGAAGAAAAAAATATTTACCAACACAAATGGCGCCTTGGCGATTTTGTTTTGTGGGACAATCGATGTGTCAATCACCGCGCCTGCGGCGGCTATGGCGTGGATGACATCCGATTACTACACAGAACATCGACAAAGGGCGATAAGCCATATTTTAATGGTGGGTAGACCTTCATATTATATTTTCGTGGCAACGTGCCATGTTACCCAATCTAGAAATCGCGTGGAAAAAATCATGCATCGCCGACACTAAGTGGAGCACCAAAACTTGGATGTTGACACAAGTCTGTTCGCACACTTATCCGCCAAATGGTTGCGGCTTGGAGGTAATTTTCGCGGTATTCTTTGGCTTTCGATTGGTACAATTCTATTTGCCTCCACCGACGTTGTTATCAAAACATTAGGCAAAACATTTCATCCATTTGAATTAGCTTTGTTTCGTTACGCAATCGGCTTTGCCCTGTTAACCCCCATATTTTGGCACATGGGCAAAAAACAGTTAGCAACCAACCGGGTCGGGATTCACATTATCCGACTATTTATTGCAAGTGCTGCCCAACTTGGAATATTTGTCGCAGTTATTCATCTTCAGCTCGCCGACGCGACAGCAATTATGTTTTCAAAGCCGTTGTTTACCACCATTATCGCTATATTCATCCTGTCTGAAGTCGTGCGCGCGCGGCGTTGGGCGGCCACGCTCGTTGGTTTTATCGGCGTTATCTTGATGATCCAACCGGGTGCAGGTACGTTGGATCCGGTAGCACTGATTGCAGTTGGTGCAGCACTGGCCCTCGCTGTTGCCAATGTCATCATCCGAATAATGTCCACCACAGAACCGCCGAACCGTATTCTCTTTTACTACCACCTGGGGGGTATTGCGATATTCCTCGGGCCAGCTATTTGGGTTTGGAAAATGCCGCTTGGAATAGAATGGCTAATGCTGGCACTGATAGGTGTCCTGACAACCCTGGGCATGATTTGTTATGTCCGCGCTTTCTCCGCGGGCGAGGCCAATGCGGTCGGTCCCATCGAATATATTCGTTTAATTTACGCTGGCTTATTCGGTTATTTTCTATTTAGCGAAATTCCGGACATTTGGACCGTTATAGGCGGTACCATTATTGTTGCATGTTCGATTTTCATTGCTCGCGACGAATCAAGACAATCAGCAGTTAAAATTACGCCAGGGGAAAAGAATTGAAGACAGTGTTAGACCCACACGGAGGTAATTTTGATCCACAATCTAATTACATTTTGGCAGGTACAGCTATTATTTAAGTAAGACGTTATTATCGCCTTCGGCAAACGAATAAAACACCGCCTAATTCAAGAATTCATTGAAGAAAGTCTTCCGTAAATGTCCGAAAATTCCGTGCGATCGCGACTAATAGCTGCTTGGTCGCGTCTATCGGGAAACTTTCGGGGAGTGATTTGGCTTCTAATTGGCAGTCTAGCTTTTGCCTGCAATGATGCCGTCATCAAACATATGGGAACAAAATTCGACCCCTATCAACTAGCTTTGGCACGCTATGTTGTAGGATTAGTCGTCCTCGCCCCTGTATTCATTTCGATGGGCGTAACGGGATTAAAAACTCGGCGAATAGGCCTCCACCTGACCCGTTTAGTAATCGCGTGTGCTGCCCAAGTTGGCGTATTTTACGCAGTGATCCATCTTTATCTTGCCGACGCTACAGCAATTGCATTTTCGCGCCCATTATTTACTACCGTCGTTGCGGTTTTCTTGTTGTCAGAAATAGTTTCGGGACGTCGCTGGGCTGCCACCTTAGTAGGGTTTCTGGGGGTTTTAATAATGGTCCGCCCGGGTCATGCCGGCTTCGATCCAGTCGCAATTATTGCCTTAATCGCAGCGCTCGCTTTTGCCGTCGGAAACATCCTAATTAGGCTAATGTCTGACACGGAACCGCCCAATCGTATTCTTTTTTATTACCATGCCGGAGGTACACTAGTGTTTTTGGGCCCGGCAATTTGGGTTTGGCAAATTCCAACAAATTCAGAATGGCTATTACTCTGCTTGATCGGCATATTAACAACAATTGGTATGATCGGATTTGTCCGTGGGTTTGCCGCAGGCGAAGCCAATATTGTGGGACCAATTGAGTATATACGGCTTATTTATGCCGTATTGATCGGATTTATCATCTTCGGAGAATTGCCGTCATTATGGACGTGGGCCGGTGCCATAATCATCATTGCAAGCACCCTTTATATTGCCCGTGATGAAGCGATGCGGCGTGGCGTAAATTCCCCGTCTTCAGGTAAATAATAATTATTCAACAAAGCCTCATTAGACGGCTTACAAGGTAGGGGCGGGTTTTGCATTTTCGCTGACGTTCAGCTTCGCTTCGCGACGGGCGATATAATAAGTACTAGAGAATATTACCGCTGCCCCCAAACCCGTCCATAAGTCGGGTTGTTCAGCAAAATACACAAATCCTATGCACACAGTGAAAGGAAGTTTCAGAAAATTGAATGGCATGACCACCGACGCTTCGCCAACTGAGAGCGCTCGGATCACACCCTGACGTGCCAATGCACTAAACACGCCCATAGCTAATATCCAAATAACGTGTTCGAGAAAGACTTCATGCCAAAACAAAATTGTTGGCACCACACCCAGCAAAGACATTAGGATAAAGTCGTAATAAACGATCGTATTAGATGAGTCGGTTCGTGCCAGTGTTTTAGTGGATACGTTAACCAGTGCATAGGCCGCACTAGTACCGAGAACACCAAGAGCAGCCCAGCTTAGTTCTTCAAACCCAGGTCTAACAATGATCATAACTCCGGCAAAGCCAATAAACAGGGCCATCCAACGCCTTGGGCCAGCTTGCTCTCCCAAAAATAAAACGACAAACAGCACTGTGAAAAGCGGACCGGTAAACATAAGGCCAGTCACATCCTGAAGCGGCAACACCGACAAGCCATAAACAAGAAACACCATACCCCCATAGTTAAGCGTCGTACGCCAGACATAGGTGACGGGTTGGGGTGTGCGTAGTAGACCTATGCCACCTTGTAAGAGCCAAGGCAACATGAGGATAGCGCCGACGAAAGAGCGGAAGAAAACTAGCTGAAATACACCGAATTCGGTCGACATTTGTCGAATGGTTCCATAGGCCCCCGCATAGAATATCGTGGCAAAAATCATCCAGAATATGCCACGAGTCGCAGTAGGCAAAGCTTCAAACAGAGCAACAACCCGTTTCATTAGGGTCATCAGCAAGGTTCTTCGATCAAATGTGCATGAACGCGATATTGCAATTGGGGAATAACGTCGGACTCAAACCAAGGGTTCTGTTTGAGCCAATGGTTTGTTCGCCAGCTCGGATGTGGTATCGGCAGAAACTCAGGCAAAAATTCCTCGTAGCTGTTTACCGTCTCAGTCATCGTCTTCTTCATTCGATCTTTTAGGTACCAGCGTTGCGCATAATGTCCAACAAGCAATGTTAGTTCGACACGGTTTAACATGCGACGAAGTGCCGGATGCCACGAAGGTGCGCATTCTGGTCGGGGTGGATTATCACCACCTTTAGGATTGACGCCTGGATAACAAAATCCCATGGGTATTATAGCAATTCGGCTTTGATCATAGAACGTCTCTTGATCAAGGTTTAACCAATCACGTAGCCGTCTGCCACTTGCATCATTCCAAGGAATTCCACTTTCGTGAACTTTTGTACCAGGTGCCTGACCAATGATCATGATCCGCGCTGTGCGGTGGCCCCAAATAACCGGTCGTGGTCCTCTTGGAAGGTGCGCCGCACAAATCGTACAGTTCTTGACATCACACAGTAATTTATCGAATGCCCTATTTATCATTGGTTCAGGTATAATCGAAAAATTATGCAACATCACTATGACGCTCAATTAGTAAAGCGTCGAATATGACCGTTAAATCTGACCAAATAAGCGTCCTATTTGTTTGCACTGGCAATATATGTCGCTCGCCCACTGCAGAAGGTCTATTTCTTTCTATGGCTGCGTCGCTAGGAATAACAAGTCAGGTTCGTGCAGATTCGGCGGGCACCAGTAATTACCACATCGGTGAGGCACCAGATTGGCGCACCCAACGCGCTGCCTTGGCCCACGGCCTCGACCTGGGAAAACAGAGAGCTCGCCAGGTAAATCCCGAAGATTTCGACACTTTCAACTATCTGATCGCCATGGACCAAACACATTTGGATGAATTAGCCCGGCTCTCTCCTACCAACCACGCGGCACGAATTGGGTTATTGCTCGACTATGCACCAGAAATGAATAAGCGCAACGTACCCGACCCATATTTTGGAGGTGCTGACGGATTCACCCACGTTCTCGATCTGATCGAGGCAGGTGTTGCAGGGCTGCTTCAAGAAGTCAGGCGGACTATCAAATCTCTTTAATATCCTTGACCCGCCCTGCTTCAACCAACCACTCGAAGCAATTTAGTCAAACCACGCACCGCCTGATAGACTATCGAAACTATTTTATGGGGTCAGATCAATGCCGGACGAAGGATTTCGCAAATGGTTAGCACCAAATTATGAAGTCATGAAGGACGGCCATTCGATAGTGAGCCTTACGATACGCGAAGAAATGCGCAACTTGCGTGGCGTAGTCCAGGGCGGCGTAGTTGCGTCACTAGTTGATATTTCCATGGCAACAGCAGCCTGCGGAGGTAATTACGATACACGTCTCCGGCCTATGACTACAATGGAGCTAAAGGTCAACTACACTGCGGCGGCTACTGGAAACTGTTTGACTGCCACCGCTGACGTAATTAGAGCGGGCAACCGCACTTCGGTGGTGCGCTGCGAAATCCGGCGGGAGGATGGCGAGGTATGCGCTGCAGGTCTAGGAACATTCATGATACGCCGCGTTCATTCCTCCGACCCAAAGGACATGGCGGTACCACCAGACACCTAATGATTTGTTTGCGTTCCGAAAGTGATATACCAAATTTCGCATGCTGAACGCCGCCTAAAATCCGAGGAGTTCCCAAATGACCGTCGAACTAATCGAAATACTGGAGAACAGGATTAACAATATTAGTGACGAGGAACTAAAATTCCGCGGCTGGACGCGCGATGGCATGCGCGCTAGATATGAACACCGCTTGAATGCTGATAAAAATTCTCCACAGCCAGGCGACATAGCGCCTGATTTTAGCCTAGAAATTCTCAATCAAACCGGTGCACGAACAGGTGAGATGTTATCGCTGAGTTCACTACGCGGCAAACCAGTAGGTTTAATCTTTGGATCTTATACGTGACCGCCTTTCCGGCGCGAGGCCGTGCGCCTCGAAAGAATCGCCAAAAATTTTAGCGATAAAATTCATTTCGTATGTGTCTATATTAAGGAAGCACACCCAATCGACGGATCACAAGCGCCTTCCAATTTAGATGACGAAGTGTTGTTCGCTCAACCGACCACGACCGATGCGCGCGCTGAGGTAGCAGCTGCCTGTATGCTGCGTTTTAATTTTTCTTTCCCCATGGTCCTGGACAATATGAAAAATGAAGCAGAAGGAAAATACTTCGCTATGCCAGAGCGGCTGTACGTAATCGATTCGCTGGGTGTCATACAATGGAAATGCGGTATCGGACCGCACTTTTTCGACCCCAATGGTTTTGAAAAATCTATCAAAGACCAGATAACTAAGCTTCACCCAGATCTAGGGGAATGAGAATAGTTTGGATTGATGCATATCCGCTACCTATGGATATTTGTAACCTGACGGGTTGCACCCAAACGATCCGAACCACATGATACTGATAGGTTAAGAGAACAAGGATGAGACGGATGACCCTAAAGATCGCCCTACCTGACTTGGTGTCAAATTCCTATTTCCCGGCCATCGCAGCAGTGGAGTTGGGATATTTTAAGGACGAAGGTTTGGATGCAGAAATCAATTTAATATTCCCAGTACCGCAATCCTATGAAGCCCTACGCGACGGCAAAGCAGATTTCGTAGCGGGGTCAGCACATGCGCCGCTTTGGGCGTTTCCCCGTTGGAAAGGCTCCAAGGTTTTGTGTGCGCTGAGCCAAGGTATGTACTGGTTCCTCGTGGTCCGAAATGACATCACAATTGAAAAGGGTGACGTCAATGGACTTAAAGGGTTGCGTATAGGCGCTGCCCCGGGCGTAGATGTAGGGTTTCGCCAGCTTTTGATTGCGGCTGGTATTGATATTGAAGCAGAGAATATCTCCATTGGATTGCCACCAGGGGGTGTTCCTCCGGGTAAAAGTTTTGGCGTTGCAGCCGCGCAGGCCCTTATTGATGGAGAAATTGACGGGTTCTGGGCCAACGGCATGGGCGCCGAAGTGGCGATCACCAGCGGTATTGCCAAATGCGTGATCGACGTCCGGCGTGGAGATGGTCCACCAGAGGCCTTCCGCTTCACCCAACCAGCTTTGGCGACGACACAAAAGTTGGTAGACGAGCAACCCGAAGTCGCAGCAGGAGCTGTGCGTGCCATCGTCAAAACACTCGCGGCCCTCAAAGCAGACGCAAGTCTCGCCACCAAAGTAGCAAAAAAGCACTTCCCTGATAAGGAAACCAACCTTATCCAAACTCTGATCGAACGCGATCTCCCATACTACGATGCTACAATTTATGAAAAAAACGTGAAAGGGATGAATGAATTTGCCCAAGCGGCCGGATTACTGGAAGGCGACCCGGTGCCATTTGAAGATATCGTCGCAACCCAGTTCCAAGATTTGTGGACACTTTAGGATCCAGTAGATTATATGATTTATTACATGTGCGGTTTCAATTCGGTCACTACAGCCGAGATAGTCTAGAAACAAATCTTGGTGCTACCGGAATAGGGCGGCACACCATCCAACCTACTCAATTAATAATTTATAATGGCCAGACTATGGTTTTGTTCCGATGCCAACTCTACCGCCCAACAAACTTAGGAATGCGTTTTTCCATGAACGCACTACGGCCTTCCCTATAGTCGTCGCTATTCATACAATTTTCGACTAGTTCGTCACACAGTTCGATATCACGTTCATCAGGATTTTTGATGGCTTCATTGATGATGGTTTTGCTCGCTTTAATAGTGAGAGGCGCATTCTGCGCAATATTAGCCGCAAGTTCGCGCACTCTTTCCTCGAGTTTGTTTGCGGGGACAAGTTGGTTGATCAACCCCATATCAAGTGCTTCCTGGGCTGAAAACCTCCTGGCCGTGAACATAATTTCCTTTGTCTTAGCCGGGCCGACGATGTCTATCAGCTTTTTCATATTGTGATAGGAATAGCCGAGTGCCAGCTTAGCAGCTGGCACGCCGTATTCGGAACCTTCTGCAGCGAGGCGAAGGTCAGCTTGCAGAGCAGTGCCCAACCCACCGCCGATACAAAATCCGCGGATCATAGCAATGAGGGGTTTTTCAATGGATTCATAAGCTGCATTGACTTTCGAGGAAAGAGCGTCATAGACGGCGCGTTGCTCTGGCGTTGCTCGGCGTTCGGCAAATTCCGAAATATCGGATCCCGATACAAATGCCTTGTCGCCAGCACCCCGCATGACGATCACCCGCACCTCGTCATCGTTGTTAAAATCATCAATGATCTTGAGAATGGCTTCGCGCATAGCAAACCCTATGGCATTGCGCCGTTTGGGGTTGTTGAATGTCATCCACCCTATCCCATCCGCCTTTTCAGCAATCATTTTTTCTGTGGCGAGGTACAGTTTTGTCATTGGTCATATTCCCTGAATTCAAACAACACCTGTATCATGCCCGGATTATACCAACTCGTCATACCTAGGTCCCCATAACATGCTAAATGCGTTCAAATAATTTATCAGTGATGTCAATTTGGTTCATTGTTTTAGTTGCCCGCTGTCTTTAAGCGTATTTCCAACTAGTCAATGATTTTAAAATACCTAATTCGGGTACCAGCCTAGTATTCGCCAAATGTGCCTAGGCGCCGTCATTATTTGGGGGGGGCGTATTTAAATACTACGCATTTACTTTTTTCTTAGCACCCTTTTGTTTCTCTCGATCCGCAGAATATTCGATAGTCTGAAATCCGTGGGTCGATAAATCAAAATTATTACCATCCGGGTCACAACCACGGGTTTCCGCGTAGGGTCGGTTGCGCGGCCGTTGGGCAGGTGCGCGAATCCCAAACGCTTCCATTTTTTCCGCAATCTCAGCCTGATCGTCTATCTCAAATCCGAAATGATTAAGCCCGCTGGGTTTGCCCTCGGCCTTTTGTGGCAATAGCGCGATGTTGATATAACCGTCAGTGATATATGTTGCGCCGGACTTAGACGCATGCAAGATCTTCATATCGAAGACCTCGGTATAGAATTCAGCAAGCCGAGTGGGATCCATCGTCACGATGGCAAGGTGCTTGATCTTAGCCATAGGTATCTCCTTCATTTCCCACAGGCAGGCTAGCCCAAAACGATTAACCCGCGCCGCCGTTTTCGAAAATCCAGTTCGCCACGCGATACAGATGGGCATCTTCACCATGGGCACCTATCAGATGTATGCCCACTGGCATTTCATTTGGTCCGGTATGCGTTGGCAACGCGTAGGAGGGAACGTGAAGTAAGTTCCAGAACCCGACGAAAGCGTGGTCGCCCGTACTTGAAAGATCTCGCGGTGCCTCACCCGCAGTCAAGGGTGCTATTAACGCATCAATTCCATCCAACAATCCAGAAAGACGGCGCCGGCAATCAATGGCACGCCGTTGGGCATCTAGATACTCCTGAAAATCCCAGTCAAAACCCTTCTGGATGGTGCGCTGTAAAGGTTCGCTAAGTTGCTCGCGTCGGGTGTGCCATTCCCAACTAGTTGCCCGGGCTCGTTCGTAACTCGAGATTACATCGCGTGCGTGTGTTAACTCAGTAAACTCTACGGGTAAATTGACATCGATGACAGCAGCACCCGCTGCTTTAGCAGCCTCAACTGCATTGGCCAACGCCGTCTCAGTTTCAGGCAACACTTGATCCCAGAGATGGGTCCGGCAAAATCCAAGTTTAGGCGGATCAGTCAGTGTAACATGCTGACTAGACGGTCGACCGCTGAGTACGCTGCTCAAAAGTTCTGCGTCGGCAAGTGAGCGGGTAAGAAGACCGAGCGTATCCAACGATTGCGCCGCCGGGCGCACACCATGGGTGCTGAATGTGCCGAATGTGGGCTTATAGCCGACGATCCCACAATAGCCAGCAGGACGGTGCACCGATCCAGCTGTTTGAGTGCCGAATGCCGCCGGCACCATTTTGTCTGCTACCGCAGCAGCCGAACCGCTCGATGAGCCGCCTGGAGTGTGATCCGGATTGTGTGGGTTGCGCGTCAGTGGGGGGGCCATACCAGCAAATTCTACAGTGACCGTTTTACCAAGAATTACAGCCCCAGCTGCGCGTATCAGCGCGACGCATGCTGCATCGTTAACTGTCCGATTGCCTTCATAGATGGGGGAACCCATCCCGGTCGGCATGTCAGCGGTCTCGATAATGTCCTTAATCCCAATTGGCACCCCGTGCAGCGGACCTAAAGGGCCCGGTGACGTATCACAGGTTCTCGCTTGGGATAGCGCCTGATTAGAATCGACAAACGCCCAAGCATTCAATACTGGATCGCGGTTCTCAATGCGATCCAGACAAGCACGGACCAGTTGTTCAGAGGTTAATTCACCGGCAGCTATAGAGGTTGCAGCGCCGGTAACGGTGAGATCGGTGAACATAGTCAGACTCGACATCAAATTACATCAGCATGCAAGCCTAAGATGGTTAATTCATCAACCGGCTAGATTGAGCAACTAATTACACGTAACGTCGTCTGTGAGATTTATATTTTTGTAAGCTTAGACGACTTCATGACAACATTTCCAACCGTGATGAATGAGTCTCTATGATAAACTGCGGATCATTGAGGTAAAATTCAATTAGAAAGCGATTATTGGTGAATTTCGGCATTTAGTCATAACCCCTCTTTTCGACGCAAGCGGTCAATGATAAATCATTTAGATCGGCGTGAGGACCATTAACGCGATAATACAAAAGGAACATGCATATGCTCAGCATCAAGCGCCTGTCGATCAATGAGGCCAAACTGATGATCGCGGCAGCAGAGAAGAAATCTGAACAAATCGGTATACCGATGTGTATTGCGGCAACTGACGAATCAGGAAATTTGCTGGCATTTTCGCGCATGGATGGTGGCAAGGTGTCGAGCATTTCGATCGCCATTGACAAGGCTTTCACAGCATCCGCCGCAAAAAACCCAACCTCATTCTATAATGAGATGTGCCGACCCGGTAGCCCAACCTTCGGCATCCACACCTCGAACCAAGGTCATTTCAGCATCATAGGCGGCGGTTTACCGGTCACCTCAGGGAAATCTATCGTTGGCGGCATTGGCGCTAGCTCTGGCACACCGGCGCAGGATATCGAAGTCGCACAGGCTGGACTGGATGCGCTAGTCAACCACTGGAAACGAACCAAACGCAATAAATAACTAGAAACAGACAGGTCACAAACAACAAAAGCGCAAACCAAAATGAGTGTTTTCGATTATAGCGGCGACGCCGAGCGCGCCATGGATGTAGTTCTGAAAGGCGGCATTGCGATCATCCCGACAACAGTTGGTTATGTGATCCTTGGTGCCACCACAGACGCCATCAATAAGACCATCTCAGCAAAACAACGGGGGCCGTCCAAGCTCAACGCAGTAATCGGCTGTGCTTCAATGCATGCGGCCCTTCACTTGCTCGATGGGCGCAACCGACGTGCCGTCCGGACCATCACCCAGGATTATGATCTACCTATGGGGACGGTTGCGCCAGTCAACGCAGATCACCCCATGCTCAAGAAGTTGGATCCAGACGTGTTCCAAAGAACAACCTTGGGTGGCACCCTTGCGATGTTGCTCAATGCCGGTCCCTTGATGGACAAAATGGCACAACTCAGCTTTGAGGCAGGAACGCTAGTCGTCGGTTCCTCAGCCAACCTGTCACTTCAGGGCACCAAGTTTTCTGCCACTGATATCGAGCCGGAGGTTCTCGACGCTGCTGATTTGGTGATCGATCACGGACTGATGCGTTGGGCTAACTATCAGAAGTCTTCAACCATGATCAATGTTCACGATTGGGAAATAGTACGATACGGTAGCTGCTTCGACCTAATTTCGGATGTGCTGCTTCGACATTACGACATTTCCCTACCGTCTCAGGCGAGTTCTATATAAAATCTGGCGTTTACCCTTTTACTAACAAATTCTTCGTAAAGCCTACAGGTAGCGACTCCCCCGGATTAGAAATCCAGTTGTCAGACCTAATTCATATGGATAGCCGCTCTAATATCCAAATATCCCCCACCACTGGATCACCATATTCATAGCGGAGATGCGCTCGGCCGACCGAAACTTCGCGCAATCGGGCCGACGTAGCAAGCCGGCGGATATATTCTCGCGCGTGAGCGTAACGGCCCGATGGTGTCAATCGAAACCCCGACCCCCTATGAACCTCTACAGAAAATGCAAACACCCCACCTTCGCGGAGTACGCGTGCAACTCCGCGCAATATCCCAGACAAACTGCCAAAATATGCCAGGACGTCTCCAGCAACGAGAATATCGTATTTTTGCTCCACCTCAGTTAGATAAGATACGATCTCAGCCAGTACTAACCTATCATATAGTTTCCGCGTCCGTGCCTTCTCTAGCATAGCCTTGGACAGGTCTACCCCATCGAGCCGACCCGCGTGCGATTTAAGCAACCTACCGGTCAGGCCAGTGCCACAACCAAGGTCCAGAATATCTAATGCGCCTTCGCCTTCCACGAAATGCTGCATCAGCGCTGCGTACAGCAAGTCTGGAGCGAGGTACTCCAACTTGTTTAGCAATTGATGGTCGAAATCGTCAGCAAATCGGTCGAAATAAGCAGTAATATAACCGTCACTAGCGCGGCTGGGCGGCGGGCCATCACCAAGCGCGCCAAGCATATGCAGTGCTTCCGGTTCACCTGGCACCAACTCAAGATAGCGCCGGTAACCCGCAATGGCATCTGTAAGTTCGTCAAACGCCACATGACATTCTGCGACACCCCACACCGCATCTGCCCGATCGGGCGCCAATTCGAGCACCCGTATATAACAGCGATGGGCCTCTAGATAGAGTCCTCGAGAATAACAATCTTGGGCTATAGTACACAGCCCTTCTAT
>CAYZMI010000024.1:0-26742 GCA_964479475.1 uncultured Rhodospirillaceae bacterium
AGATCTCGGTATCCGCGTTCCACGCTCATAGCCTTATCATCCCATGCCGCATTTTTGATTCACTCTACAGTGCGCCGTTATGCCATACGCCCGCGTATTGACAAGCCCCGACCCCGTTCATAGGGTCAGGCCAGTTTCAACAGGACCTTTGGCACCCCAAATATCAGCCTTTATTTATGAAAGCCGCTTCCTTCGATTATTTGCGTGTTACTTCTATCGACGAAGCCTGTCGTGTACTGGCCAATAGCGGAACAGAAGCGCGCATCATCGCTGGCGGCCAAACACTCGTGCCGCTGATGGCAATGCGTTTGGCGCGCCCTACCTTGCTGATCGACATTAATGGTATCGATGAACTATCGGGTGTCTCCTTGAAAGGAGACAAATTAATAATTGGTGCCACTACCCGACAAGCGGACGCACTGGCATCGTCAATGGTCGAATGTCATTTACCAGTATTAGCCGACGCGTTGAGCCATGTGGGTCACGAACAGACTCGTAACCGTGGCACGATTGGTGGCAGTCTGGTGAACGCGGACCCCGCGGCGGAATTACCATTGATTGCACAATTGCTAGATGCAGAAATGGTGGCACACAGCACAAACGGAGAAAGGGTAATAACAGCAACCGCTTTTTTCGAATCCGCCATGACAACTACGCTAGCGCCGGAGGAATGCCTAACCGAAATTCGGTTTCCGGTATGGCAGTCGGATCGAACCGGATACGGGTTCCATGAAGTCAGCATTCGGGACAGCGATTTTGCGCTGGCGGCCGCCGCCGCGCAGCTTACATTGGATGCTGCTGGAACATGCAGCAAACTTCATATTGCTGTCGGAGGAGCATCCCCCGCACCCATTAGATTAACGGCGATCGAGGCTGCGCTGACTGCAACGACACTTGACGACAGCATTGTGCAGACGGCGACCGACAGCATTTCCGATTTAGTTGACCCACAAGGAGACGTCCATGCGGACGCAGCTTATCGTTGCCGCGTTGCCCGGGTCATGACGGAGCGCGCAATTCTATCGGCGCGAGATCGTGCCTTGGGTGGTGTGCAATGAGCGAGCATAAAATCAGCATCACGGTGAACGGCCGGGAAATGAGCGGTTACACGGAGGCTCGACTAACGCTCGTCGATTTTTTGCGGGACGTATTAGGATTGACAGGTACACACATTGGTTGCGAACACGGTGTGTGCGGTGCCTGTTCTGTGATCTTCGACGGTAAACCAGTTCGATCCTGTTTGATGTATGCCGTACAGGCGGACGGCCACGACATTATTACAGTAGAAGGACTTGAGGGAGCAGGTGGTTCTTTAAGCACACTCCAGGATGCGTTTTGGGAAAACCATGCCATGCAGTGCGGCTATTGCACCCCAGGTATGTTAATAGCTTCTCATGCACTACTATGCGAGAACCCCTCGCCTAGCGAGGAAGATATTCGCCATGCCATTGGCGGAAATTTATGCCGTTGTACTGGGTATCAGCAAATTATCGAAGCTGTACAAATGGCAGCTGCAAAATTGAAGGGCGGTGAGACGTGACCGATATAGCCAGCTTCCGCTATGTCTCGAAAAAACGTCGCGTAAAAGAAGATAAACGATTTATTACCGGTCGCGGCAAGTTTGCAGCCGACGTACAACTACCAGGCATGCTTCACGTGGCCATGGTTTCGAGCCCATATGCCTGTGCAGAAATTACATCCGTCAATGCAGAGACCGCACTGGCACTGCCCGGGGTTCACTATGTGCTAACTGGCGAAGAGCTTTCACGAAAAATTAATCCTCTGCTTTCCGGTCTTGATCTTCCTGACGTCAAACGGTTACCGCTTGCTAACAAACGGGCTCGTTATGCCGGCGAATGGGTAGCCGCCGTGGTGGCCGAGACACGTCATATTGCGGAAGATGCGGCGGAACTGGTAGAGGTGGATTACAACCCGCTGGATTATGTAATCGATCCAGAAGACGCACTTAAGAAAGACGCTCCGCTGGTTCACCCGGAAAACGGTAGCAATGTCTTTTTCAATAAGAAATGGGTATGGGGCAACGTGGACGGGGATTTTTCTGCCGCACCACATACACTCGCCTTTCGAGCGCGCTGGAGCCGCTGCTCTACGATCCCTATTGAAACTTTTGCTGTGACCGCAAATTGGGATGACGGCAAAGACCAGCTCGATGTATGGGCGTCCATTCAGATGCCCAAATTCCCCGAACAAATCGCCCGCGCACTTAAGATGCCGGTTAACGCAGTTAACGTCCATTTTGATATCGATGTAGGCGGCTCATACGGACTAAAACGTGGTATTCGCCAAACTGTCATTGTCAGCTATTTGACCCGCAAACTACGAAGTCCCGTCCGTTTTATAGAAGACCGGCTGGAAAACCTGTCAGGTGGCGAGATGCACGGGCCTGACCGTATATTCGACATGCAGGTCGCATTCAATGATGACGGTGTGATGAGTTCACTCAAAATCAAAGCCACCGACGACTGCGGCTGCTATCCAGGACGCGCGCCACTGCAGCTAGGCAAGCCAGTAAGCGCAATCGTTGGTCCTTACCGAATAGGGAGCGCCGAATATGAAGCTACGTCGGTTTCAACCAATAAAACCAGCCAGGAGGCGGTGCGGGGTTTTGGTCAAGGGCCCACTAATTTTGCCATAGAGGTCGCCGTTGACAAGGTTGCCCGAGCACTGGAGTTGGACCGAGACGAAGTCAGGCGACGAAATCTTATCAAGTCGGACGAGTTTCCATGGCGCATCCCGAGCGGTTCGGAATACGACAGCGGAGATTACCACGCGGTGTTAAATAAGGTTATGGAGGCCGCTAATTGGAACAAAATCCTGGCCAAGCGGGACAAATTACGCGCAGAGGGGAAACTTGCGGGGGTTGGGCTCGCCACATGTTTAGAACCTTCGGGCGGCAACTCGTCTTTCGAACCCTTATTCAATCTCAAAAACGACACTACTACATGGATGGAATCGTGCCTCATAAAAGTGGACATGCTTGGAACTATCACTGCTTCCATGGGCACCTCGACTTCCGGCCAAGGTCACGAAACTCTAGTCACGACAATTATCGGTGAAGAACTGGGGCGTGACCCGGATTCGATCCGTGCTGTACATGCGGAATCACTAATGGCACTACCCTCTAACAGTCCGGTGGGATCGCGCATGGCGATCATGCTGGGCGGCGCGGCGGCGGGTGCAGCAAATAAAATCAAACAACAAATACTGGATATAGCGGCACACAATTTTCAACTGCCGGTGGAGCAACTTGTCTATGACAGTGGTGATGTCTCGGTGGACGGTGATCCGGAACGTAAAATGACGTGGGAGCAATTAGTAGATATCGCGCACCGCAAATATCATGAAATGCCGCTAGGCTCGGAACCTGGCTTGCAATCCAATTTCGTATGGGAAGTTCCCACCGGGGGCGCTCTACCTGCGGCCGACGGTACAGTTCAAATGTATCCCTGTTACGCGTTCGAAGCTCACATTCCATTGGTTGTTATCGACCATGAGACCGGTCAGGTGAAAATCCAGGAATATTACATTGGTCACGATTGTGGCACCGTCATCAATCCAGATATCGTACGTGGCATGACATTCGGTGGTATAGCCCATGCCATCGGTGCAGCACTTTATGAAAAATTTGAATATGACGAATTGGGCCAGCACTTGTCCGGGTCATTCATGGATTATCTCCTGCCGTCGTCGCATGAAGTGCCACCCATCACCATGGTCAAGCATTACACACCGTCGCCACTTACGGCGTTCGGCCAAAAAGGATCAGGGGAATCGGGCTATCTCGGCGGTGGTGCCGCAATTGCCAGCGCAGTCAACGACGCGCTCGCCCCGCTCGATAAAGAAATTACCACGCTCCCCATGCGAGTACGCGACCTTGAAGCCTTGCTAAACTCACCAGTGGAAAGAGCATAGCCTCAAGCCGCATTTGACCCACCGTCTATCCGGAGGAAAACATGAGCGATCAACTCTTGCTTGAACAAAACGGACGTATGCTCCAGGCAACTTTCAATCGGCCAGAAGATAACGGATGTTCCGACGCCATGGCGGCGCAACTGTCCGAAGCCCTATTTTCGGCCCATGAATCTTGTGATGCTGTACTACTGCGAAGCATCGGCCCCGATTTCTGTACCGGCCGCGTACGCAACCCCGACGCAGGGCCGCCGCATCCAGAGGCTTATACGCGTCGCGATGAATATGATTCCATTTTTAATTGCTATAAGGCAATTCGTGACGCACAGGTGCCCGTGATTGGCGTAATAGAAGGCCGCTGCATGGGGTTTGGTACCGCAGTCGCCGCCGTTTGCGACGTTGCATTTGCCAGCAACACAGCAGTGTTCAACATTCCGGAAATGGACCACGGTGTGATGCCAACCATGGTAATGTCAGCTCTCTATGACCGAGTAAACCGCAACGCTATCATGTGGATGACCTATTCTGCAGAGTTTATTGAAGCTGCAGAGGCTCAGGCATATGGGATTGTGAGCAGGGTAGTCGACACAAGTAAACTCGATTTGGAAGTTCAAAAATTCTGTGAGGTTCTATTGAGCCGTCCTCGTCCCGGCATTCTTGGGCTTAAGGAATATTTGCGCTCAGCGCCGCGCATGGACGATCGAGGTGCACTCGATTATGCCCGTAGCCTTCATTCAATGGTAAACACTGCATCAGCAATGAAAAAATAGTGGATTCTTAGCAAATATAAATTAGGAATTCCTTCATGATCGTCGACACCCATGCACATTTTTTACCACAATCGATATTAGATGCGCTAAAAAACAATCCATCGCAATTTCCCTCAATTGAATGCATGAGTGACGGAGACACTTGGAAGCTGGGCTTTGACGGGGGGGCATTGACCCGCCCCATAAACTCAAATTTGCGAAGAAGTGACACGCGGCTTGAATGGATGGACAAACAAAGCGTGGATATACAGGTATGTGGCGGTTGGCTCGACAGCTTCGGTTATGAGATCTCAGACGATGAAGGAATGCGTTGGAGTCGGTTTATCAACGAACACCTGATTAAAGCCTGTGATGAATCCGACCGACTTGCCCCGCTCGCAAGCGTACCTCTGCAAAACGGTAAGTTGGCCGCACAAGTTCTCGAAGAAGCAATTAATATGGGGTTTCATGGCGCCATGATAGGGACTCAGCCCAAGGGCGGCGAAGGTAATCTAGACGATCCCGATTTGGACCCGTTCTGGGAAGCCGCATCGAGCCTTAAGGCAACGCTTTATCTACACCCTATGTTTGGTTGCGGCGATGCCCGTATGATGGACTATGGTCTACTCAATATTATCGGACGTAGCACCGATACCATCACTGCAGTCGGACGGCTTATTTTTTCAGGACATTTGCTCAAATACAGTGGTATGAAATTGGTGCTGAGCCACGGAGGTGGCGGACTGCCATTCTTGTTGGGACGTTTGCGCTGCGGGCAGGCTCACAAACCCGAATATGGTGACCCACAGGCTAGCCTAGAAAGCTGCTATTACGACACGGTGGTGCACGATTCAAATTCGCTCGAATTCGTTTGCAAGCAATTTGGTGCCCATAGAGTGATGCTAGGCTCCGACTACCCTTTCCCCATCGGCGATTTGGAGCCCTGTGATGTCGTTAACGACGCAAACCTTACCAAGGAGGAACGCACAAATATATTTGGCAAAGTGGCCGAACAGGTATTTCATCTAAAAAATTGCCGTTGCGTTGCGAGCTAACCCAACTCTAGTACACAAAAATACCTTGTTGCCTGTTAGAATGTGTTCAAATCTAAACGTTGAAAAACCAAGACACTTGGCAGAACTAAACTTCAGGCTCGACGATTTCAAGCAATCAAGAAACGATTTCGGTCCAAACAGAATATTTTGCCGCAATCAAGACTTTAGCAATGGCGGGAGAGATCAGCACATTTAGCTAGGTTTGGCTTTGACCACAACAACCCTTGAACTACAAGGTATCAGTTACGTGCTGCGGAGTTGCCGGGCAATAAGGTCAAAAAGAATAACACTGTTGCAACCACTACAATGGAAGGTCCCGCCGGCGTATCAACATAAAGAGAGACGTAAAGCCCCCCCCCTACCGAGAGGCAACCCGCCAATGCGGCGATCAGTGCCATCTGCTCCGGCGTCGCGGCGAAACGACGTGCAATCGCCGCAGGAATGATCAGCATGGAAACAATCAGCAGCACTCCGACCACTTTCATCGCAACGGCGATGACAAAGGCGATAATCAACATGAACACCAGCCGCGTTCGCCCGATGGAAACACCTTCCACTTGAGCTAGATCTTCTTGAACGGCCATCATCAGTAGCGACTTCCACAACAAACATAGAAATGCTAGGCAGATTATGCCGCCACCATAGATCCAAACGATGTCCTGTGTGGTCACAGAAAGAATATCGCCAAATAAATAACCCATCAAATCGATCCGCACCCGATCCAAAAACGACACCACCACAAGTCCAAGTGCCAACGTTCCGTGTGCCAGAATGCCAAGAATTGTGTCTGGTGCAAATCGTGGGTCGCGTTCCAAGCCTGCCAAAAGAACGGCGATGCCAATGCATACAGCAATAATCCCCACCGTGATATTAGCATCCAACAAGATGCCAAGCGCCACGCCAAGTAGGGCTGAATGCGATAGAGTCGCACCGAAATACGACATTCGCCGCCACACTACAAAGCACCCCAGTGGACCTGCAATCAGCGAGACACCTATTCCAGCAAGTAGTGCGAAGAAAATAAAATCATCCATGGTAAGCCTCGTCGGCACCACGTTCTTGTCCTGATTTGGGTGATACCGGGGCGCCAGCTAAATCGTGGTCGTGGTCGTGATCGTGTGTATAAACGGCAATGGCATTCGCCGCAGCCTCGCCGAACAGCTCTAGGTAAGCGGGGTTGCGGCTGACCGAGGAAGGTTGTCCTTCGCAGCAGATATGGTGATTGAGGCAAACCACGCGATCTGCGGCAGCCATCACTAGATGCAAATTGTGCGATACCAGCAACACACCACATCTGTGTCGATCTCGAATCAATTTGATCAACTCATAAAGTGCGGCTTGACCAGAAACGTCGACGCCGGCAGTCGGCTCATCGAGAACTAAAAGATCGGGCTTGCGCAGCAAGGCCCGCGCCAGAAGGATACGTCGCATTTGCCCACCAGATAGGGATTGGATGGGACTACCCAAGACGGCGCCTACGCCTACTTCGCAAAGGGCCGCCTCAAGATCGCGGTCAGGGGCCTTGGTACCAAGTCTTAGAAAGCACCCAACCGTCATGGGCAAGGTTGCATCGATTTGAAGATGCTGCGGTACGTAGCCGATGACAAGGCCTGTCGAACGGAAAACTTTGCCGGCCGATGCTTTCACGAGGCCTAATAGGGCGCGCACCAAAGTCGTCTTTCCGGACCCATTGGGACCGATTAATATGACGATTTCTCCCCTAACAACCGATACATCTACACGGTCAACAATAGTTTGCCCGCCAAGCTCAACACTGATTCCAGTAGCACCCAGTAATTTATGATCCCCAGAATTTTCTGTCATAAATTAATTTGGAGCCTCGTAAGTGGGGGCACAAATAGGACACAGACCTTTTACCTCGATGGTTTGCTGCTCCACCTGAAAACCTAATGTCCCGGCACGTGCTAAAACGGACCGTGAAATACCAGGATCGTCAAGTTCCGCCACTGCACTGCAATTACGACAGATGAGAAACTGGCCTACATGTTTGTGTTGGGGACTACCACACCCTATATAGGCGTTAAGCGATTCTATGCGATGTATTAACCCGCTATCCATTAGAAACTCCAGCGCCCGGTATACTGTAGGTGGCGCGGCACCCTTATGATCTACTCGCAACGAGTCGAGCAAATCGTAAGCTCCGACAGGTCCATGACTGGACCAAACTAGTTCAAGCACGCGACGTCGTAGGCGCGTGAAACTGCGCCCATCTTTTGCACAACGCACCTCAGCCGCAGCAATCGCATCGATAACGCATTTACCGTGGTCATGATCATCGGGATGAAAAGGCGCTAATATATCTTGATCTACCATGGGCGTTTCACTTCTCTAGTTTCCATTTGGCCGAATTTGATTGGCAGAAAACATTTTTAGTTTCAGTGGACTATCAGAATTTTGTTATATTATATCATCTTAATTTGTATTTGACAGTTCACACACCTGTATTACGGCTTTCGTTATCAAAATCTGATCAATTATCCACTAAATTGGATTGTCATTGAAAGAGCCTCTATGGAACCGAATTTTCTAAAAACTTGCCGAATGTCGGTCTTGACCGCACTCACCCTGTCTGCAGTTTTTATTTTTTCCTCACCAGTGCGGGCGTTGGAACCCAACATCGTTACTTTCAATAGCCGGAATGGCGAGCAGACATCCATAAGAGGCCTTTTGTTCAAGCCCGATGGTTTAGGCCCTTATGCATCCATCCTTATGATGCATGGTTGTTCCGGACTTTTTCGCAAGGATGGAAAAATTCAGTACAACTTGGCAGCTTGGATCGACCGGTTCATCGTATGGAATTATTTGGTATTGGCAGTGGATGGGTTCAATCCACGTGGATTTCGCTCTATGTGTCAAAAGCGCAATCGCCCGCTACATTCCCTGGACGATCGCCCGTACGACGCCTATGGCGGGCTCGCTTGGTTAAAAAAACAACCGTTCGTCAAAAAGGACAAAATTGCGCTGGTGGGTTGGTCTAACGGCGCGATGGCGACGCTTTCAAGTATTCGCAAAAGCCATGTTGGTTCATTCGGCGGAGAATTGAGGTTTACCGTTGCAGCCGCATTTTATCCCGGATGTATAACGCTTACCAAGCGAACCGACAGCAACTATCAACCCTACGCGCCATTAATAGTATTTGTTGGGCTCGCGGACAATTGGACCTGGCCCAAACCCTGCATTCGTCTGATAGAAAATGCCCGAAATGCCGGCCTGCCGGCAAAGATCGAAGCCTATGAAGGAGCGTATCACGCTTTCGATCATCCCAACCTTCCAATCAAATCCCGTATTGCACGAAATATGCGCTGGAAAAACATTGAGCGCCGCGTCACCATTGGCTCCAACCCTGGAGCCCGCTCAGCTGCAATAGACCGGCTTAAAGTGTGGCTACATATGCATCTGCGCCCCAATTGAAGGGGTTATGAATTTTTCACTCTCCCAAAGGCACACGAGCGTCAATTTGTTTGGTAGTATTAACTTCCCATTTGCGAGGTGCCATATCGACACGCTCGTTTTTTACGTCGCGATCATAGCCAACGCACTGCAGAAGCTCGAGATCCTCATCTCCGGTAGACGCAAACCAATAAACATTGTTACGGGGCATGATTAGGCCTTCCTTTGGACCAAACTCGCCTAGTTCCTCGTCGTTTTCACCATAGAACTTAACGCGACCCCTAAGCACAAACCAGATACTATCCATGCCGGTGTGAAGATGCAGATTGTTATCACCCTCCCCTTTTTTAACGATCTGAACGAGGCCGCGCACGACGTCGGTTTGACCAAGATTGACAATAGTCTTGCCACCATCTCCCTTAGGGTTGTCAAATTTAAAACCAATTGGCGGCCGGATACGACCCTTAGCGGCTCTAGCCTCACGTTGTTGGCGGCGTTTTTCGGTATCGCTGGACACGGCTGCGTCGGCCATGGTCATACCCTCCATATTTGTAAATTCGGCGATCGAAATTATTTAGCCCTTATAAAGTCAAGATGATGTTGATGCAGCGCAAGTATACTTGCAAGGGAAATGCGCCAGGTTAAATTTCTTCAACGCCATATCACCGTGGAAGCTTCATAGAGCAATTTCAAACCCAAAAGCGTCAGTAATACCTGTAGCCCCACACGGAACACTTTTTCTGGCAATCGATTAAGAACGGCACGACCGGTATATGTGCCCAGCGCGCCAAATGACAGTAAACCGACCAAAAGTGGTAAATATGGCCCGAAGGCAAAGCCCAATACTCCAAAAATGATGACTTTAAAGAGATGCTGGAAGGTCATCAGTGTCGCATGCGTGGCGACGAAATTCTGCCGTGTAGGCGCGGCAGCATTGACAAAGGGCGCAACTAATGGACCTGAGCCTCCGATAAACATAGTGGCAAAGCCAGCAAAGGTCCCGGCACCAAAGAATTTAACTGGACCGGGTTTGCTGCTCTTGAAGCCGGGCGACCAGGTGGCGTAGAGCACAAAGAGGCCGAGGATCAGTTGCAAAACCCAAGTTTCCATAGAAACAACGGTATGGCCCCCAATTAGCGAACCTAACAACGTACCGAGGATAAAGGGGGGGCCCAAACGGTACAGAATTTCTTTGCGTAGCAAAAACGCCCGGAACCCGTTGGAGCCAATCTGCACAATCCCATGAATGGGGATTAAGATAGCCGGCGGCAAAACAAGCGTCATGGTCGCGATCACCAAAAGGCCACCTCCCAAACCGAGGGACGCGGCAATAAAACTGCCACAAAACGATACCCCGCAAAGCCCAAAAAATGCCAAAACCGACAAATCGGTACCGTGGATCAAAAAATTAAGGAAGTTTTCCAAAATGTCCTCTGATTGGTCTATCAAACCTGTTTTGAATTCCAGCTGCGATTGTTATAATTCGTGATCCCTCATAACGCAAAAGGACTAAACTATTGGAAAAGCTGGATCCCGATCAGCTTCAATTCGTCGAAATTCTTGCCAAGCTGATGGCTGAAAACGAGGTGTTTAAGGAAGAATATACGCCCGAAGAATTTAAAAATGTCATCGACTGGCTGATGAAACTCAGGACACAAATAGATATAACTATCGACATGCTCAAGGACCAGAGCACTTAAAATTCAATCTGCCGCCCAACCCGTGATGAAATAAACCTAATATCCTAAAAACTCACATAGGGCTCCAGAGAAATTTGCGTATTCGCAATCTCGATATGTTGAAGCGACTACTCAATCGTTAAGGGAATGCTATTCCGCCATTAGCAGTAAAGGTTTGGCCTGTCGTGTATTCTGCGTCGTCCGAGCAGATAAACAAAATAAAGCCGGCATATTCATCCATAGTGGCAGGGCGCTGTATGCATTGCTGCTCAGCCATGGCTTGAAATTGTGGACCTTTCACTGACGGTCGCTCAATCTCTGTCTCAACAGCGCCTGGCATAAACAAATGCACCGTGATTTTCCAATTTCCTAATTCTCGCGCCATAGACCGTGTCATCCCGATCATGGCCGATTTAGACGTAATATAGTGTAAATAGTTGGGACGGCCGATTGGTACAGTGGTTGAAGCAACGTTAATAATGCGGCCCCATTCCCGCTCTTGCATAGCCGGCACGACAGCGCGAGAGCAGAAGAACGCACCGTTTATGTTAACATCCATGGCCGATTGCCATTCTTCGAGAGGCAACTCCCAAAAAGGTGCCATGGTTATTTGTGAAAAAACGGCTGCATTATTAATCAGGCAATCGATGCGACCATAAGAAGAAAGTGCCGCCGCTGCCATGGAATTTACCGAAGCCTCATCGGCAACGTTAGTCTGAACTGCAAGTGCTCGACCACCCTGCTGTTCGATCTCTTGGACTACACGCGCGCCATTTTCTTCGTGTAGCTCCGCTATTACTGGTATCGCACCCTGCGCGGCGAATGCATGCGCATACGTTCTCCCAAGACCTTGCCCACCGCCGGTAATAATGACCACGCGGTCTTTAAGTGTCGGATAATTAGCTGTCGGCACAACGCCCTCCCAAACTTAATTTTAAAGATGATTTTAACAGAGCCGGAGTGGCCGTGACAGGGTGCGAAGTTAAATTCCATTCATTTCAAAAATGGTAAAATAGGTCCAGATCTTTTTTGAGGTGCTTCAAAACGCCATAATTGGCGCTCCAAGCCTGCTTCGGAACAGGCAGCCAAAACCAGGGAACGTGCCAGATGTTTCGATGGCAAGCGTTTGCCACCACGCGTCAAACGGGAAGCTTCAATGCCAATGGTCAGACATTTATCAGGGTGAGCCTTCAAGCTCAGGCGGTAGTTGTTGTAATGCCAAAGTTGCAGGGCAGATCGACCACAATCCTCTAATTTGAGTTTAGCTCCGCTTTGTACACTCTCTGCTCCAATACACAGACGATAGCCTGGCATCTTGAGATGGCCGAGCTTAATCGCCGCTATATCAAATAACTCATCTTTATGCCAAACGCCTTCTTTGCAGGTGTGAACCATCAAGAACCTTCTGGTATTTACCCGTTCACGATGGCCTGGGATATCAACGCAGTAAAATCGCGGTTCATCGAGCGGGTAAAACGCTTTGAGAAAGACCGGTGGAGTACTTAAGGAAATTCCTGCTTGCGCTATAGACAAACCAAAATAAAAGACGAGGAACGCCGAATACAATGCTGAATTAAATAGTCTTATCTTGATCAATTTGTTGCCCTTAATGTTTTTCTATTCGCCGCAAAATGCTAAAAGCCATGGCAAACAACCATATTTTTTCAACGACACGTAAACTTCATATGAAAATGCTCCTCGTGTTCCCAAACAATAATTTACGCTCTTCCTTCCAATCTCAATAACGTTACACTAATTTTCATGACACTGGAGATCATACCGCTTGCACCCACAATCGGCGCAGAAGTGTGTGACGTGGATTTGTTGCAACCGATGGATCCCGACACAGCGCAATCGCTTCAATCCGCCTGGCACGACCACATCCTGCTGCTATTCCGCAACCAAGTGCTATCAGACAATGCGTTGAAACGGAGCGCAGCGTGGTTGGGTACGCCGGCAGATATCACCATGCCCACCGACCGGCGCGGCGACGACGACCTCGCCATTGCACTTGTCTCAAACATTTTAGACGAAGCAGGCAGACCGATTGGTGCGCTGGGTGATGGTGAGATGTGGTTTCATCATGACAACAGCTTTACGCCAAATCCAGACATTGCAACTTTTCTTTATTCAGTAGAGTTACCGTCCACAGGCGGCAATACACTATTTGGTAATGGATACTGCGCCTATGAGGCACTCCCGCAACGACTACGCGATGCAATTAGCGGCCGCAGGGTCCTTCAGGTATACGATTATACCGTGCGAGAAAAACCGGACTTAGCCAAATTGGAAGGCGTGCCCCATTGCTGGCAGCCTGCAGTCCTTCGGCATCCAATTACTGGCCGGTGCGCGCTTTACGTAGATCGTCTGATGTCTGCGGCGATCGAGGGCCTCACACCGGAGGATAGCGCGGCGCTGCTCGAAGACCTATTTCCTTATATTGAACGCAGGGATTACGAGCATGTGTGGCAGCTTGGCGACTACATGATTTGGGACAATCGATGTTCTGTCCATGCCCGCACTGAATTTCCCGTTGGGGAACGACGACTACTTAAGCGCGGGAAGATTGCAGGCGAGCCTTTGGTCGCAGCCTCCCTCTAACTTTACGGCAATATTATTGCAAAGTCTTTATATGCAAATCAATTTCGCCAAACTGATCAACCAATAACCGATTAGGAGAAACAGATGTCGGATACCGCCCCCTCACTAAAACTGACAAGCGACGGTGCTATGAAAATTTTGCAGGCAGCCATGGCCAAAGCACAAACAATGAACGTCCCACAATGCATCTCGATTGTTGATTCGGGGGGACATTTACAGGCCTTTTGCCGCATGGATGGCGCCTTTGTCCTCTCCAACGATTCGTCTTTCCGAAAGGCCAAAACTGCCGCCATTTATGGTCAGAAAACCGGACAAATGGAGGACCAGGTAGCCATCAAGTTGGCCCTTGCCACTGACGGGCATCGCGTCAACCTACCAGGCGGACTGCCGATTATAATCAGTGGACATGTCATAGGCGGCATCGGCGTGGGATCTGGCACAGGAGCACAGGATTTGGAGGTTGCCAAAGCCGGGGTCGCTGCACTAGACGGAGCTCAAACCTTCGATTGATAGAAGTCACTCAATCACATCTCAGTGAGAGGAATGCAAACATCTTTTTAGATCTATCCACAGTTATTGATGAGCCCGGTGAGTAAATTTGCGTTAATTATCCTCTACACTTGGACCAGCACACCCTCAAGCGCGGTTCGGATGTTTTTTGGGAGAGCGATTGATTTGCCCGTATCGGGGTCGAAATAGATTTGTGTGACACGCGCCGAGGCTATACAAATTTCGCCGTCAAACAACGCTTGAGCTAAATCAAAGGACGCATTTCCTATGCGTGTCACTACAGTGCCAATATTGATTTCAGCTGGATAGGTTAGACCTGCGTAATAGGTGGCCGAGAACTTCCCGAGAGCAAATCCTACAAAAATGCGGTCGGCCAGAAACGGCATCAATTCGAAGCGAAAATTTACCCGCCCATCCTCAAAAAATTGGTTGAGCGCACCATTATTGACATGCCCATTAGGGTCAAGGTCAGCATAGCGCACTAGGTCTTTTTTCCAGGTGGCATAAATATCTTGGGATTTGGGGTCAAATTTTGAATATATCGTCATCGTTCGAGAATATGGTGCCCCCAGGGAGACTCGAACTCCCACTTCCGTAAGGAAACCTGATTTTGAGTCAGGCGCGTCTACCAGTTCCGCCACAGGGGCGCTGTGCATCCCGGCCAAGCCAGGCCATAGCGCCAAGATCATAACCGGACAAGCGTCAGGGTCAACAATCCTGTTTGTAGGTAAGTAACGCTTTTCTAACACGTCTTTTTGTTGCGGCGGTTCGGCGACGCTGTTAGAGAAACCAAACGTAATGACTGAGGTTGGCTTTGTTACAGCGTACCTATAATTGGGTAATGAATTTGTCTGCCCAGCCCAATGCAATATGGGCTTTGGCGGCCATCTCCTTTATTGAAAGTTCATTCTTCCCTATCCCACCAGATATTTTATTAATTCCGATGGTTTTGGCCGCGCGCACTAAATGGCTAAAGATTGCATTTGTCTGCACCTTGGCTTCCGTTATGGGCGGCATATTTGGATACGGCATTGGATACTATTTTTACGAGAGTATCGGCCGGCCACTGTTGGATTTCTATGGCTACACGGCGAAATTTGAGAACTTCCAATTACGCTACAATACGTATGGTGCTTGGATCGTGTTCATCGCTGGCGTCACACCCTTCCCATATAAAGTCATCACCATTGCAAGTGGCCTAACTCACCTAGACCTCGCGACCTTTACCGGAGCATCTGTGCTCGCCCGCGGGCTAAGGTTTTTTGTCGTGGCGGCACTACTATGGTGGATCGGCCCACCAATTCGCAATTTCATTGAGAAACGCCTCGGGCTAATCTTATCGGTATTCGTAATCTTGTTAATTGGAGGTTTCTTTACAATAAAATTGTTCTTCTAATTGCAGAATTGCTCTGAGTTGGTCATAACTTAGTTATTTGATATCTTCGTCGCCAATCTATTATTACTTGTTTCTCACGAAATGAGGCATTAGATTTATTCCATTGAATTCAGTAGAGAAAAGACAGCATGAAAACGATTATGACATTGGCTGCTGCTGGGCTGTTGGCACTTTCGACTGTTGGGACGGCGAATGCCTGCGGCGTACACGGAAAGACGGCCGAGGTTTCTAAACCGGTCAAAACGGCCATTGCGCCAATTATGACCCCGAAACCAGAAGGTTAATTTGTATACCTATTGAATTAAAACAGGGGGCCTTAGCGGCCCCTGTTTTTTTTGGATTTGGTTGCAAATTAGGGCTGACAGTTTTAAGTCAACCCCGCCGATGAAGAGGATCCTCCACAAACTATTCAAACGGGTAAATTGAAATGGGTTATAAAGTCGCCGTCGTGGGAGCGACAGGTAACGTGGGCCGGGAAATACTGCAAACGCTGTCAGAACGGGCCTTCCCGTTAGATGAGGTGGTGGCACTCGCCTCCGAACGTTCCACGGGCCGCGAAGTCTCTTTTGGGGAAGACGGTATTTTGAGCATTCAGCCGCTTGATACCTTTGATTTCACCGGTTTCGATATCGCTCTATTTTCGCCAGGCGCCAAGGTATCTGCCGAACATGCGCCGCGTGCGGCCAAGACCGGCTGCGTGGTAATAGACAACACGTCCCACTTTCGTATGGAGCCAGACGTGCCGCTAGTGGTACCGGAGGTCAACCCGGAGGCCATCGCCGATCATACAAAACGCAATATCATCGCCAATCCTAACTGTTCGACCATCCAGATGGTACTAGCGCTTAAACCACTGCACGAAGCGGCAAAAGTCCGCCGCGTAGTAGTCGCCACCTACCAATCTGTGTCAGGAGCAGGCAAGGAAGCGATGGACGAATTATTTAGCCAAACCCGCGGCATATTTGTAAATGACCCCGTCATCAACGAGCATTTCACCAAACAAATTGCTTTCAACGTTATTCCTCACATAGACGATTTTATGGACGACGGATCGACCAAGGAGGAATGGAAAATGGCGGTGGAAACCCGAAAAATTCTGGACCGCGACATCCAGGTCACCGCTACCTGTGTGCGAGTGCCGGTTTTCATCGGACATGGTGAAGCCGTCAATGTAGAACTCGCCAACGATCTGACAGTTGAACAGGCACGAGGTTTAATGCGCGCCACACCAGGCTTGGTAGTAATCGACCACCGTGCCAACGAAGGGTACGTAACACCTGTGGAATGCGCTGGCGAAGATATGACTTACATCAGCCGCATCCGCAAGGATCCCACCGTCAAGTATGGTCTGAATTTTTGGGTCGTATCGGACAATTTGCGTAAAGGGGCTGCCTTAAACGCTGTTCAGATCGCCGAACACCTGCTTGGCATAGAACCGGTGGAACATGACGACGACGAAATTGTCATGCAGGTGACGGTCGACAACTAAAATCTTTTCCAGCGTCTCAATCTTCGGGAACGATTAGCAATAGCCCTTGTTTCGCCTGGCGTGGTTTATACTCACTAATATGCCGAGTCCCCCACCAAATTATCGAACCGACAATTAATTCATGCCCTTTTAACTACAGCCTGTGGCTATCCTCGCTAACAGTATCCATATGGACAGACCAAGAAGGGGCACATAATATCGGTCGGGATTCAAAACTAATACGCAAAATCAGCCGACTTCGATAGGAACGCGATATGCCCAAAGCGCTTACCGAGTCCCAAGTAAATCAATTTAGAAATGATGGATTTTTGTTTCCTTACGATGTTTATACACCTGAAGAAGCAGAAGCGCTCTACGACAAATATGCAGCGCTCGAAGACACTTTGGGCGAGGAGCCGCAAAACCGCTTCCGCATCAAGGCCCAATTGCCATTCCCTTGGCTGTGCGATGTGGTGCGACACCCGAAACTGCTTGACGCTATAGAAGATTTAATTGGCCCTAATATCCTATGCTGGGGGGCATCGTTTTTTACAAAAAAAGCACACGATCCACGATTTATTTCCTGGCACACTGACAGCTTTGTTTATGGATTTGAACCTGCTGAAACGCTAACCGCCTGGCTGGGGTTCAATGATTCCACGATTGAATCTGGTTGTTTAAAATATATCCCAGGATCGCACAAACGTTTGTCTCAGCATGAAATCAAACCCGATTCGAACAACTTGGCATCGCTTGGCCAAAACGTCATTGATGTCCCGGAAAATAAAGCCGTAAATGCCGAACTCAAGGCAGGACAAGTGGTATTTCACCACGAAAGCGTTGTGCATAGCTCAAGGCCAAACCGGGCCGATCATCCCCGCATTGGATTTTCAATACATTATGTTGCACCACACGTAAGGGAAACGCGGTTCCAGGGCGCTACAGCGATGCTGTTACGCGGCAAGGACGAGTATGGCTATTGGGGTACAGATCCGGACCCCCGCCATGACTTGGACCCGTTGTGCATCAAGGCAATGGAAGAAACGAGGGCAAAATTTATGCAGATAACCGAGCAGAAAATTGCAGAAGGTGGACGATCCTAATCACTACACTCAGCCGCTTCAAATTCTGAAATTTACCGGGCAAACCACCGCCCAAGCCTAGCGCTCACGTTAAGGCCGCACAGGCTCGCTGAATGCGTTCGCAAGCATCGCGCAATAATTCGGTTGCTTCAGCGTAAGATATACGAAAATAAGGAGACAATCCAAAGGCTGCACCCTGCACGACCGCCACTCCTTCCGCATCGAGCAGATAGGAGACAAAATCGGTATCATCCTTAATCTTCATTCCGTTTGGTGTCGTCTTGCCGATTGCTCCAGCACAACTGGGATAGACGTAAAATGCACCTTCCGGCGTGCGGCATGAGATACCTGTTGTTTGATTGAGCATGGATACCACCAAGTCGCGACGCTCCTTAAAGGTCTCCACCCAATCAGCAAGAAATTCTTGGGGGCCGTTGAGCGCTGCGATGGCAGCAGATTGACTGATTGACGAGGTATGGGTGGTGCTTTGGGATTGCACAACATTCATCGCCTTAATCAACTCCAATGGTCCGGCACCATAGCCAACTCGCCAACCGGTCATCGCATAGCCCTTTGAGTGACCGTTTAGTGTAAGGGACCGATCCTTAAGCAACGGCTCTATTTGCAATGGTGTGAAAAATTTAAAGTCGTTGTATACAATGTGCTCGTAGATATCGTCCGAAAGCAACCAGACGTGGGGGTTACGTAACAATACATCTGTCAAAGATTTAAGCTCATCGTGGGTATAAGCACCGCCGGTGGGGTTGCTTGGCGAATTTAGCATAAACCATTTGGTTTTCGGCGTAATAGCAGCTTCAAGTTGATCGCTGGTAATTTTAAAGCCGTTTCTCTCAGCGCCATTGACAAAGACCGGCGTGCCTTCAGCCAAGGCAACCATATCAGGATAAGACACCCAATATGGTGTTGGGATGATCACCTCGTCGTCCGGATCGAGGGATGCCATAAAGGCATTAAAAATTACTTGCTTCCCCCCGCAGCAGACCTGGATTTGATCCGGTGTAAAATCAAGCTTGTTTTCGCGCTTGAACTTGTCACAAATCGCTTGCCGCAGCGCCATGGTCCCAGGTATCGGCGTGTATTTGGTCTCACCTTCTTGGAGTGCCGTTATGGCTGCCTGTTTAATATGATCAGGCGTGTCAAAATCCGGCTCCCCCGCGCCGAGGCCTATTATATCGCGGCCTTGAGCTTTGAGTTCAGCGACCTGACCAGTAAGCGAATTTGTAGGTGACGGCTTAATACGGGACAGCCGAGAGGCAATAATTGACATCGATCCAACCCCTTATGAGTAGTAAAGGCGGCGGCACTTTAATGCCGCGGGGCTACCTCTTCAATTAATACCGGGATGGCAAGGAACGAATTGCCGTTGAAATTCCCTATTCCAGGCATTTGTCTGTCCCAATTTTGGCGCTTCCTTCTGACCATACACATGAATAGAAAATTGGAGCAGAATATGGACAGGACGCAATTTATTCAGCCTCAATGAGTCCATCCAATAGTCGCCGGGCCTGCATTACACCGGCATCAGCGTTGATATCGATGGTGGGCTTATCAGGGCGGGCGCGATCCATTCGGTCCTGCTGCGCTTCAATTATTCCTACATCTTCACCAAATGCAGTGCGGGTGGCTTTCGACAACTTTTTTGTCAGATTGGGATCATCGAGCCTAAAATTTCGTGCGTGATGCCAAAAATAATGGGTCGAGGTCGCTGTCTCAGGTGTTAACGTATGGTTGGAAAACATAGTAACACCTTGGGTGCGATCACCTTCTTTAGCACCGGTGCGGGCATTGGCGCAGCCCACATCAATCATGAAATGTGACGGTTCTTGGTATTGGATCAACTGCCATCGGTCGACTGGCCCGTCAAACTCACCCACCAATTTAAACAATGGTGGCGCGGGCTCGTCAAAGATCCAGCGGTCAACATGGACTTTGTTTTCTTCACGCCTTACTTGGACCGGGAAATTCGCAACATTATCAGTGCCTAGCGTAGTAGCATGTACGTAGGCTACGTGCGACAAATCTAACAAATTATCGATCAAAAGCCGGTAGCTACCTTTAACATAAAAATAATCGCCGACCGATACCCAAGCGGGGTCGTCATTCCAATGATAGTCGGGTATTTCTTGTTCATTCGCGAGCACAGGATCTCCCATCCAGATCCAAACAAAGCGCCACTTTTCAACGACTGGGTATGACCTGACGCTTGCTCCCGGTGGTACCTGGGTTTGACCCGGCACAAAAATGCAGGACCCCGACTGGTCATACACCAGCCCGTGATAAGGACATTGGATACATCCGTCCTCAACTTTGCCCTGGGACAACGGCATGTAACGATGCGCGCAGCTATCTTCGAGTGCCGCTACTGTTCCACCCTTTCCACGAAACAATACAATCGGCTCGTCCATAACCGTCCGGCCAATCGGACCATCATCGAGTTCTCGCGCCCAAGCAGCAACATACCAGCGGTTACGTAGATACATGGTTCAAAACACACCCAATTTTCAATCTCTGCGCATCAAGTACAAAGGATATACAAAATCTAACGTGGGGGCTAACCTGTTTACCTGCAAAACATGGAGTATTAGTCATGCCAGTTGGGAATCATTTAAAAGACATCGTGGATGTAGCAACGCCTTTATTCGCCGGAGAAGCAGAGGTCGTCCGCACCTATTTCGACTGGAATGGTCGCACCAAGGAGACTGACCGTAAATGGATCGCACACCAATGTTTTAAGGAGTTTTACGGTTCAGGCTACGGCGAACCAGAGCATGGTATTTTAGTCGAATGGGGCCGTTGGATGATAGAGCGCCGACCGGAACTTGATAAGGATATGGATCGGCACGAGATGCTGCAGTTGGTTGAAGGTATCTACGATGAATATCACCACTATTGCATGTTTGCGGATATATACGACAAATTGGGCACACCCGGTGACGAGCCCCTCAAACCAAATATGTTGAAGAACTGGAAAGAGGGAAAGGTCCTGGATGATTACCGGCTTGAACTGCGCCAACAACATGGCGATCTGGGCCAAGCAGCCATGGATTTTACTGAAGGCGGTTACTGCACGCTTTATTCTGAGGGTGCTAAGCTCGCGGGGCGCGGCGTCATCGATGACCAAATCGCTGCCGCATGCCAGCGTGTCTACGATGACGAGGTGGGCCATATGCTCAAAGGCGTCATTGCGTTGGGCGATTATGAACTCGACGACGCGGGTTGGGAAATGGTCAAAGACAAGGTGATTGGCCAACTTAAACGCCGGATAAATATGCGCAACGGCCAATTCAGCTACCCACTATCGAGGGAACGAATTGAGGCCATCTATGCTGGCGATATTGAGCCAGTCGAATTCGATTACTCAATCATGGAAAAGGCGGCATAAATTTGATACTAGCAACTCTCTTCCACACCCAAATGCAACCCCCGTATAGTCATAGGCAGTGGGCATTAGGTCGACTAGAAAAGAAAAATTAAGGAGACGCCCCATGTGGACTTTCAATCGTATTGACCATGTCGTCCTGTGGGTAAGAGATCTTGAAAAGTCTATGGAGTTTTACGAAAGGCTCGGTTTTGAAATAAACCAGGCGTCGCTGGAGGAGCACCGCGCGGGCAACATTCCCTTTGTTGCCGTCAGAGTAGGGCCGAATAATCAAATCGATCTGCGGCCCAACGCCAAATGGGTCCCTGTAGAGCGCGAAAAGGGCAATATGCAGCATATAAACGTTGTGATCGAGGGTATTGATGATATCCAAATATTGGTGGACGAATTGGGCAAGCGGGGCATCGAACCTGACTACGGTCCTGAAGTTCAGGGCGGCTCCTGGCGCATCGATGTCTATGACCCGGATAACAACCGGTTAGAAATGGCGTTGGCGGTTCCTGCTTGAAAAGCCACTAATTTAAAAAAATTCCATCTCCCAATGTTTGACCGTAATAAGTTTCTAGAATTCAACATTATTGAGTACCTATATAGCCACGCATGAACATCGTACTAAACGAGCGGCCAGGAGCAGGTGCTAAAGCTGAATTTCGTCTCGATGCCGCATTCGAGCCAGCTGGCGATCAACCCCAGGCGATACAGCGGTTGCGCAATGGCATCTCAGAGGGAGAACGCGATCAAGTTCTGCTAGGTGTTACTGGGTCCGGCAAAACCTTTACTATAGCGCATACAATCTGCGATATGGGCCGACCGACACTAATACTGGCACCCAACAAAACGCTAGCCGCTCAGCTTTACGGTGAAATGAAATCGTTCTTTCCCGACAATGCGGTAGAATACTTCGTCTCTTATTACGATTACTACCAACCAGAGGCCTATGTGCCTCGTACGGATACATTTATCGAGAAGGACGCATCGATAAACGAACAAATCGACCGAATGCGTCATGCCGCGACACGCGCGCTGCTTGAGCGTCGCGACGTAATAATCGTTGCATCAGTATCATGCATTTATGGTATCGGCTCAGTGGAAACCTATTCGACGATGACTATCCGCCTGGAGAAGGGTGGCCGTCAGGACCGCGATTCCCTACTGCGCCGCTTTGTTGAACTGCAATACCGTCGCAACGACACTAACTTTACGCGCGGCGCGTTCCGTGTTCGAGGCGATTTGGTTGAAATATTTCCAGTACATTACGAAGATCGTGCATGGCGTCTATCCTTATTTGGTGAGGAAATTGAGACGATCCACGAATTCGATCCATTAACTGGAGAAAAGACCGGAAACCTCGATCACATCACGATCTACCCAAATAGCCACTACGTTACACCACGCCCTACCCTACAGCAGGCGATCAAAGGTATTCGTAAGGAGCTTAACATTAGACTGGATGAGCTTAATTCTGCCAACAAACTTGTAGAAGCCCAACGCCTGGAGCAGCGAACCATCTTCGATTTGGAAATGATGGAAATGGCTGGTCACTGCGCGGGTATTGAAAACTATTCGCGCTATCTAACGGGCCGAAAACCTGGCGAGCCACCACCAACCTTGTTCGAATACTTACCCGAAGATTCATTGCTCATCGTAGATGAGAGTCATGTTACCGTACCACAGCTGGGTGGCATGTATCGCGGTGATTTCAAACGCAAGTCTACTTTAGCCGAGCATGGATTCCGCTTGCCCTCTTGCATCGACAACCGCCCCCTTAAATTTAATGAATGGGAGCACATGCGACCACAAACCGTGTACGTCTCGGCTACACCGGGCCCGTGGGAGATGGAACGTACAGGAGGTGTATTTGTCGAACAGGTTATTCGACCCACCGGACTGATCGATCCAGTCTGCATTGTTCGTCCAGTAGAAAGCCAAGTCGACGATCTCTTGTACGAATGCCGTATTTGCGCCAAAAATAACGAACGCGTTCTGGTTACCACTTTAACTAAACGCATGGCTGAAGATCTCACTGAATACATGCAGGAAGCTGGATTACGGGTACGCTATTTACATTCCGATATTGATACGCTGGAGCGAATAGAAATAATTCGTGATCTTCGCCTAGGTGCTTTTGATATTTTGATCGGCATCAACCTGTTACGCGAAGGACTCGACATTCCAGAATGCGCCCTTGTCTCGATCATGGATGCGGACAAGGAAGGTTTCCTGCGCTCAGCAACGTCTTTAGTGCAGACAATTGGCCGTGCCGCGCGCAATGTCGATGGCCGTGTAATTCTTTATGCAGACACGATCACTAAGTCGCTCGACTACGCGATCACTGAAACCAACCGTCGGCGCGAGAAACAACAAGCGTTCAACGCTGACAACGGCATCACGCCCGAAAGCGTGCGCAGCCGGATTGGTGATATTCTGAGTAGTGTTTACGAAGGAGATCATTTTACCGTTGATACAGGCGACGACCAAACACAGCATTTGGTAGGAAACAATCTAAAGACCCACATTCAAAATCTTAACAAACGCATGCACGCAGCAGCCGCGGAGCTCGAGTTTGAAGAAGCCGCCCGGCTGCGAGACGAAATCAGACGCATGGAGGAAGTTGATCTAGGAATTGTCGACACTGGATCAGTAGGTCCGAAGCGACTTGCCGCTCGAATTCGCGCTGCGGACGCCAAGAAACGCGGAAAAACAGCACATCGCACCAAAGGTAATCGAAAATACGATGCCGCCAAAAGACAGCGCCATTGAATTTATCATAAATTTAATTTGTTTTTCTATCCCGTGCCGCCAACTATAAGCTCATTTCAGGAGATTGAGATACGATGGGAAGGAGCCACCCTACTGAGCTTTTACCTGTTCTATGTTATACATCATTTAATATTTTAGTGGTCTTAATGCGGAAACACCGAGTTTTGCAAATAAACAGCAGCTGTCCAATTTTTAAATTGTCATGGATATACAACCAGGTAACGTACTAATCACCGGCGGCGCTCAACGAATTGGTCGAGCTTTGGCGGAAGATCTTGTTCAGCACGGCTGGGGGGTGGCTATCCACTACCGAAGATCCAAAGAGGCAGCGCATGCGGCGGTTTCAACTATAGAGAAGAGGGGCGGACGCGCCATCGCTATTGCAGCCGACCTAATGAATGAAACTGCGAGCAGATCTCTTTTAAATGTGGCAGAAAACGAGCTGGGACAGATTACATGCTTGATCAACAATGCGTCTTGTTTCGAACGCGACTCTGCGGATTCCGCCACACGCAAAAGCTGGGATCAGCACATGGAAATCAATTTACGCGCGCCTTTAGTTTTAACGCAGGAATTTAGATCGTTATTGGAGACAAATAGTAAGGGTTGCGTAATAAATATTTTAGACGAGCGGGTATGGAACCTGACGCCTCATTTTCTATCTTATACAGTGAGTAAATCAGCCCTTTGGACACTGACCCAAACACTAGCCCTAGCCCTTGCACCACAAATTCGGGTCAACGCGGTGGGACCAGGCCCCACGCTCCCTAGTCCGCGGCAAACCACTGCTCAATTTGCTGAACAGATTGGTCAGATGCCCTTAGGTCGCGGCACCACACCCCAAGAAATTTGCGATGCTGTGCGATTTATCCTTGCAGCGCCCGCGATGACGGGCCAAATGATCGCTCTCGATGGCGGACAGCATTTGGGTTGGCGTCATTCCGGCGATGACCCGGTGGAGTAATCCAATGTCATCCGAATTTTGAGGTACCGTTAGTTATGACAACATCACGTGCACTATTTCCCATTCAGCAGACACAGCCGGCGGACACTACCCGTCAGGTCTTTATAAAAGGGCTTATTTTGCCGGCGCTTATTGGGGTACACCGTCATGAAAAGGACGGAAGGCAAAGGGTTCGAATTAATCTCGATATGGATGTGGTGGAAGCGAATGGACTGCCACAAGATCGGCTAGCAGAGGTTGTTTGTTATGAGGATGTGGTCGTGTCAATTCGGCAAATTGTTGCAACGGGTCATATCAATCTGGTGGAAACACTTGCCGAGTTGATTGCCGATCGGTGCCTTGAAGATCCACGTGTGAAAAAAGTTAAGGTGCGAGTAGAAAAACTAGATGTATTCGCAGACGCCACAAGTGTTGGGGTAGAAATTGAGCGACTAAATCATAATTAATATTTGGGCGAATGCAATCAAGACAGCCGACACATTTAACAATTCGTTTTTGCACAGGATCAGATACCTGCAATCATTCTGTCATGATCCCTCTATTCGTTCCTATATTTCAAAGAATTTTATTAAATATTAAGAGAAAGAAACTTGAGAAATTAAGCTTTCCCGCCATTTATAATATACTTGTAAGGAGTGCCTAATTTTTAAGCACTTTGGTATTTATACAGCAATTGCAACAATGTGACCGGCCACGCGCTAGCTTGTCTACCGAGTTATCCACAGCACGCGTGGACAAGGCGAACTAAAAGAATCGCAAATGGAAGATTTAGTTAGGCAAACCTATGAGCAACCGAATAAATCTGCCAGATTCAGCCAACGATAACGATCACGAAAAATCGGTCTCACCGTCTGTTAGGCGCGGTGTCCACGTGATTACTTCGGCCCTGAAGACACTAACCGGCAGTCCGGGGGTTTACCGCATGACCGACAAGGATGGTAACCCGCTCTATGTAGGTAAGGCAAAAAACATTAAAAAGCGAGTTACCGCCTACACCCGGCCATTTCGATTGTCCGTCCGTTTACAGCGCATGATTGCAGCCACTGCCAAGTTAGACGTAATCAAGACACATACCGAGGTAGAAGCGCTGCTACTCGAGAGTAATCTGATCAAACAACTCAAGCCGCGCTATAATGTATTGCTGCGCGATGACAAATCATTTCCCTTAATATTACTAACAAGCGAATCGAAGTGGCCTCAACTCGTTAAGCACCGGGGTTCCCGATCCGAACCCGGTGAGTATTTCGGACCGTTCGCATCTGCTGGTGCGGTCAACCGCACCCTTGCTTCCTTACAACGCGCCTTTCCGCTGCGCAACTGTTCCGACAACATATTCCAAAGCCGGACGCGTCCTTGTTTGCAATACCAAATTAAAAGGTGCACTGCACCATGCGTTGGTCGGATTGAACAGAACGACTATTCCAGTATTGTCGACGAAGCGCGAAAATTCCTAACCGGACACAACCGTAATATGCAGGAGACGCTATCCAGCAAAATGCAGGAAGCGTCCGACAATCTGGACTACGAATCAGCTGCCCTATATCGTGATCGCATCAAAGCACTCACCCAAATTCAGGCACACCAAGACGTCAATATCGCAAAGTTGGGAGACGCGGATGTTGTTGCTGTTACAGAAGGCGGCGGCGGCGCATGCGTACAAGTATTTTTCTACAGAGCGGGCCAAAATTTTGGTAATCGTACATATTTTCCAATTCGAGTAGGTGGAGCATCGACAGA
>CAYZMI010000024.1:26842-29697 GCA_964479475.1 uncultured Rhodospirillaceae bacterium
AAAATTTTGGTAATCGTACATATTTTCCAATTCGAGTAGGTGGAGCATCGACAGATGAAATATTAGCGGCCTTTTTGGGTCAATTTTATCACGATAAACAACCACCTGGGCTCGTTCTAGTCAGTGAAATTTTGACGGACAGAAAATTAATCGAAGAGGGGCTTAAAGTTCGCGCTAATCGAAAAGTCGAACTAATCAGACCAAAACGCGGTATTAAAAAAAATCTCGTTGTTCACGCATTAAACAATGCACGAGAAGCGTTGGCTCGACGGGTTTCAGAAAGCGCATCCCAACACAAGCTACTCGATGCAGTGGCGGACACATTTAAATTGGAAGGTCCCCCGCGTCGAATCGAGGTATATGACAACAGCCACATATCAGGTAGCAAGGCTGTAGGAGCAATGATTGTGGCCGGACCCGATGGTTTTGCCAAAACAGCCTACCGTAGATTCAACATTAAAAATCAGGAACTCACGCCTGGCGATGATTATGGTATGATGAAAGAAGTCATAGCCAGAAGGTTTAACCGAGCATTACAAGAAGATCCAGATCGACAATCGGGATTTTGGCCGGACTTATTGCTTATTGATGGTGGGATAGGACAACTTAGCTCAGTGAAAGCGGTTCTTGCGGATTTGGCAGTGGATGACATTCCTGTGGTGGCGATATCGAAAGGTCGAGATCGTGACGCGGGACGTGAGAAATTTCACATCACGGGACAAAACTCTTTCATGATGAAACCCAACGATCCAGTGCTTTATTATCTGCAACGGCTCCGCGATGAAGCACACCGCTTTGCTTTAGGCAGCCATCGGGCAAGGCGCCGCCAATCGATTGCGCAATCGCCTCTTGATCAAATATCGGGGATCGGGAGCATACGAAAGAAGGCCTTGTTACATCATTTTGGGTCAAGCCGAGCGGTGGGTGAGGCGGGCCTTGTCGATCTCGAATTGGTTATTGGCATCAGTCGGCCGCTAGCCAAAAAGATTTATGACCATTTTCATTCGGATGGCTAAAATAGAAAAAATGGGACTATTGGCTCGAATCTATTCAGCGGAATAATATAATGCTTACCAGCCTGCCAAATTTATTGACTCTGTTTCGAATTGCGGCGGTTCCAGGAATTGTGGGGCTACTCTATTTCGATTCTGATCCAAGTAAATGGCTGGCATGCGGCTTGTTCGGCATTGCCGCAATTACAGATTTTTTAGATGGGTATTTAGCACGTGCCTATAGCCAACAATCTTCGTTTGGTAAATTTTTGGACCCAGTGGCGGATAAATTATTGATTGCGTCAGCGCTTCTGATGCTCACCGGGATTGGCCAGATCAGCGGCCTCACAATTTTTCCCGCCGTGGTCATTATGTGCCGTGAAATACTGGTATCGGGTCTAAGAGAATTTCTAGCTGAAATTCGTATCGGGCTGCCTGTTAGTACTTTGGCGAAGTGGAAAACGGTGATCCAGATGTTCGCCATCGGCTTTCTTATCGTAGGCGATTCTGGGCCGGAATTACTCCCGACACGCTTCATCGGTGAAGTTGGGTTGTGGATAGCTGCCGTCTTGACGTTGATTACAGGCTATGACTATTTGCGCGCGAGCCTGGATCATCTAACAGGGACAGTGAGTCGAGACCAGGTGACCGGGGACAGCGCGTGTGATGATTAATAACAAGTGATCGCATGCCCTAAATAAAACAAGATTGATGGCGGAGATGAACATATTTGGCCTTGCAGGCTGGAGCGGTAGTGGAAAAACAACACTTCTGACTCAATTGTTGCCAGAATTAAATAATGCTGGTTGCCGGGTATCGACGATTAAACATGCTCATCACAGTTTTGACATTGATCAGCCGGGGAAGGATACCTATGTCCATCGTGAAGCTGGTGCCCATGAAGTCATGATTTCTTCCCACAATCGTTGGGCCTTAATGCATGAGAACCGCGGAGAAACAGAACCCGACTTATCGCTATTGATTTCGCATATGTCGCCTGTCGACCTTGTATTGGTGGAGGGATTTAAATCTTACCCACATCCCAAACTCGAGATCTATCGCACCAATCTTGGTCAACCCATGCTATTTGGAGAAGACAAACACATAGTAGCAATTGCGAGCGACGGGCCCGTGCATAATGTGAACGTACCTGTACTCGATTTGGAGGATAGCGTTTCAATCGCCAAATTTATATTGCGGCACTGCGGTCTTTCACCGCATTCTGTCAATAATACAGTTTGACATGGCGCAACTCTCCGACGATTGCTTTGCTTCCAGCAACCCGCTGATGACCATGCAAGCGGCTCTCAACGCGTTGCGGGATCGATTATCAGTGATCGTCGAAGAAGAGACCGTGCCACTGCGCCAAGCTACAGGCCGCGTGTTGGCGCAGGAACTAGTAGCAGGACGGTCAGTCCCACCGCACGATAATGCTGCAGTAGATGGATATGCAGTCCAATTCAACGATCTGGATTTGACTAAAGAAACCCGATTACCTATCGCTGGACGAATTACTGCAGGACACCCGCATGACGGGCAAACTCTAGCCGGCGAGGCCTATCGCATCTTTACAGGGGGAGCAATGCCGGTCGGCATGGATACTGTTCTCATGCAAGAGGACTGCCGTATCGAAGGCAACGAAGTAATCATACCGGTTGGAATAAAACAGGGGGCTAACCGGCGTTTTGCCGGCGAAGATATTGAAACCGGCACGACAATCCTAGCGAAAGGAACACTTTTACGTCCACAGGACATCGGCATCGCCGCCTCCGTTGGCCATACCAAAATGACTGTCTATCAGCGTCTGAGTGTGGCCCTATTTTCCACTGGAGATGAAGTACATGATATTGGTACACCGGTTCC
>CAYZMI010000024.1:29797-30930 GCA_964479475.1 uncultured Rhodospirillaceae bacterium
CTATTTTCCACTGGAGATGAAGTACATGATATTGGTACACCGGTTCCCTACGGCGGAATTTTCGACTCAAATCGCTATACCATCACCGCATTGTTGGAAAATCTTGGCTGTATAGTAGATGATCTCGGAATTTTGAAAGACAATTATCAAGACATTCATGCAGCGCTTAGGGGAGCCGCAACAGAGCACGATTTAGTGATGACATCAGCTGGTGTTTCCACCGGCGAGGAAGACTACGTGCGTACCGCCGTGGAAGCGTTGGGCTCCATCCATTTTTGGCGCCTTGCAATTCGACCTGGCCGCCCCATCGCACTCGGCCAATTGGGAAACATTCCCTTTATTGGCCTGCCGGGCAATCCAGTAGCGGTAATGGTGACCTTTATGCGGTTTGCCAGACCGGCGCTGCTGCTTCTAGGGGGCTGCACTGATATAAAACCCGCTGTGTTCAAGGTCCCTGTCGATTTCGCGTACACCAAAAAGGCGAACCGCCGGGAATGGTTGCGCGCTAATTTGGTAACGGGTTCGGATGGGCAGTTACATGCCCATAAATTTCCACGAGATGGGGCGGGTATATTATCATCCATGGTAGGAGCTGACGGCCTAGTTGAATTGCCCGAAGAATTAACCCATCTTGAACCTGGAACCATGGTGGATTTTTTACCATTCAGCGAGGTAAGTTGATGCAGTTACTTTATTTCGGCTGGGTCCGAACCAAGATTGGCATCAGTGGTGAAAAGATCGAGCTACCGTACCATGTGAACGATGTGCGGAGCTTGATCAGGTGGCTTCAGGACCGCGGTGCGGGCTATTCTGAAGCGCTCGGTGAAATATCCATAATTCGAATCGCGATAAATCAAGAAATGGCTGAGCTCAATTCAGCCATAACGGCCAATGATGAAGTTGCGCTGTTTCCACCTATGACTGGGGGTTAATAGCGATGATCAAAATCCAACTGGGTGATTTCGATATCGGCAGCGCGATGTGCGGTATGACCGACGGCAAAAATAACATCGGTGGTTTAGCCTGCTTTGTTGGTTTGGTGCGGGATATTGCGAGCGACCGAAAAATTAAATCAATGACGTTGGAACATTACCCTGGCATGACCGAACGCCAGTTAGAAAAACTGGAGTCCG
>CAYZMI010000025.1:0-1884 GCA_964479475.1 uncultured Rhodospirillaceae bacterium
ACCATATGAAGCCCATCGTCCCATGTTACCCACGACCCTAAACGACGCTTTGGAGGAGCTGAACGGCAGCACACTCTTTCGTCAGCAACTAGGCGATACCTATGTGGACTATTTTATTGCGCTCAAACAAGCGGAGCTAGCACGCTATACAAATTTTATTGAAGAGAATCGCGATGACGACGCGGTCAATGGCGTGTCACAATGGGAACAGGACGAATATTTCGATTTCTTCTGATAAGGTAGGGGGATAATCGAAGCGAAGGAACGATCATGACCATTCAGCAACCGTTTAGCGCTACTTCGCTTTACGATTTTAATGAGCTGATTCACGAAGACAAAGTGCATCGCTTGATCTATACGGATGAGGGCATCTTTCGGGACGAAATGCGAAAGATTTTCGGCGCGGTTTGGGTCTACCTCGCCCATGAAAGTCAAATTCCCGAAAACAACGATTTTGTCACTTCAAGGTTGGGTCTACGGCCCATCATAGTAGTTCGTGATTCCAGCGGAACCATCCGAGCACTCTACAACCGCTGCACCCACCGGGGTTCTACCGTATGCCGGCAAGACAGTGGTAACGCCAAATCATTTGCGTGCCCCTATCACGGTTGGAGTTTTTTCAATTCGGGCAAGTTGAGCGGTGTGCCATGGCCAGACGGCTATGCCGATGATTTCAGCGACTCCAAGTTCAACTTGGCACAGGTGCCGCGGGTACAATCATATCGGGGCTTCATATTCGGTACCCTCAATCCTGATGCGCCTTTGCTAGAGGATTATCTTGGTGGGGTAAGAGCCCCTCTTGATGAATGGCTCGATCGTCATCCAGGAGGCAAGGTTGTGTTTTGCGATGCGAATCGGCTCAAATTCAACGGCAACTGGAAGCTGCTCTATGACAATAGTTGCGATGGCTATCACGTAATATTTTCGCACCGCTCTTTGTTAGCCATGGAGAACCGGCAGGTCTCGGACAACGAGGCTGACAAGGGCATGGCGTATTACAAAAACAGCCCCGACAACGCCCCAATGTATCTAAAATATTTCGGCAACGGCCATCACTTTAAGGATAAGCGCCCCGCCATGGATAAACGAGCCGGTGCGCTATGGGAAATCGAGGGACCACACCCAGGGATGGAGAACTATGAAAAAGCCCTTCGCACACGGCTTGGAAACAAAGCCGACGCCGTGCTTGACCTCGCCTCCTCGGAACCGGTTAACATCAATGTCTTTCCTAATTTGCACATTCTCGGAAATCACGTGCAAGTCTCACAACCAATTTCGCTTACAGAGACTGACACCACGTGGTGGGGCACAGCAGTTGTCGACGACGACAACGAACTCTATGGCGCGGTGGATGATGTAAACGCGCTTAGAATGCGCACCCAGGAAAGTTTTCCTAATTTTGGTGAACTTGATGACCTAATGAACTTCGAGCAGATCCAGGTAGGTCTCACCGCTGAAGAAGACGAGTGGGTTTACATGCATCGGGGTATGGGCATCGAGGGCCGTATTACGAAAGATAACAAAGGCTATATCGTTGGCCCATCGACTGACGAGGTGTTCCTACGTGAGACTATGCAAGAATACAAACACCTAATGATGGCTGAACCCAACCTAGTCATTAAGCGCGAAGTAGAATGAAACAGATACATTTGAGAAGGCGCCCTAATCTGTTTCTGCAGGAAAAAGATAATTTGGCGACGCTAAGCGTTGCCCGGAAGAAAAACAAACTTAATTAATCATTACATTTGAGCCATGCCCGACGACCCCTCCTTGAGCTCGTTCTATGTGAGCGACAATTTTTACCAAAAGTTGGTTGAGAATTTCACCAGCTGGCAAAACGATGACGCGGAAATTTCAGATCTAACGCTACGTGATTCGTGCCGC
>CAYZMI010000025.1:1984-7388 GCA_964479475.1 uncultured Rhodospirillaceae bacterium
CTGGCAAAACGATGACGCGGAAATTTCAGATCTAACGCTACGTGATTCGTGCCGCCAACTGCTAGAGAGGGAAGCGAGACTTCTGGATGAACATCGCTTAGAAGATTGGCTAACACTATACACGCAGGAATGCATATATTGGGTGCCAGCAACACCCCACGGCGGCGATCCGCGGCGCGAAATCGCTGTCTGCTTTGACGACCGGCGACGCCTCCAAGACCGCATTTACCGCCTGAAGAACGAATTCGCTTGGTCTCAGCAGCCCCGTTCACGCACCACGCGGCTCATTTCTAACGTGACTGTTTTCAAAACAGCTGATCCCACAAAATTGATGGTGCGGTCGGTTTTCTATAGTACTGAATTTCAGGGAGGTGACTGGCGAAAATATACCGGCTGGTACGGGCATCACCTTCAGCAAACCGACGATGGCTGGGAGATCTTGGTCAAACAGGTTAACCTGATAGATTGCGATCAAAACCTCAGAAATCTGAGTGTAATTTTATGACTATCATTTAATTAATCGACACATACCAGCCACCATTGACGTGTATTGTCTGGCCGGTGATGTAACGGGCCTGCGGGCCACATAAAAACCGCACAGTGGAAGCAAATTCTTCGGGTGTGCCCTCGCGCCCGGCCGGGATAGGACGAGCCTGAAAATGCGGACTAGTTGAGCCCGGCCGGGAAATTCGGCCCGGCGCAACATTGTTCACAGTGATATTTTGTGGCGCGAGCTCAACAGCGAGTGAGCCCGTGAGCCCCGCTAGCCCCATCTTGGCGGCGGCATCGACACAACGATCAGCATTGCCCACATGAGCCGACGACGCACCGATATTTACGATAACACCTTGGCCGTGTAGCCCAAGATGCGGTACGGCAGATTTGCAGCATAAAAAGGCGCTATCAAGTTTGAGCGCCATCTTTTCTCGCCATTCATCATAAGAGATTTCGGTAATAGATGCTCTGGAACCCGGCCCCACGTTATTGACAAGTATATCGAGCCGACCAAACGCCGCTATGGCGGCATCCACCATACCTTGGACTTGCTCTGGCGAAGTTACATCCGCAAGGTGTGCAATTGCACGACCACCATCGGCTTCTATTTCCCCGACCATATTAGCAGCAGCCTCGCCTGACGTTTTAGCGTTAATAACAACGCCGGCTCCCGCATCAGCCAGCGCTCTGGCAATTGCACTGCCGATAATTCCCGTGCTTCCAGTAACTATAGCGGTGCTGCCGTTAAGCTCCTGCGCAACTGTTACATTGGTCATGCAGCGGCTTCAAATACAGCTGCCACGCCCTGGCCACCACCTACACACATTGTCTCAAGCGCATATTTTCCATTTCGGCGTTTTAATTCGTTCAGCATAGAAGTCATGATACGCACACCTGTAGCGCCAATGGGGTGTCCGAGCGAAATGCCCGAGCCGTTAACATTGAGCCGGTTCGGATCATTCCATCCCCACTCCTTGAGCACCGCGAGCACCTGGCACGCAAATGCTTCGTTAAGTTCTACGAGATCCATTTCATCAAAAGAGAGCCCAGTTTTTTTGAATACCTTGGCCGCCGCCCCTACCGGGCCGATGCCCATGGTTGCCGGATGACAACCAACCGCCGCCCAACCCACCAGAGAGCCCATAGATTCTAGCTTGAGTTCATCAAGCTTATCTTCGGCAACAACCAAACAAGCAGCCGCGGCATCATTCTGCTGACTAGCATTGCCAGCAGTCACGGTGCCATCCTTCATAATAGTCCGCAGTTTTCCGAGTTTCTCCAGGCTGATGTCCGGTCGAACGCCTTCATCGTGATCAAAGATGATGTCATCGGCACGCCGTTGGGGCACTGTAACCGGCACTACTTCGTCAGCAAATTTGCCCGCTTTCCACGCAGCGGCAGCGCGCTTTTGACTGCGCATAGCGTAATCGTCCGCTTCTTCTCGCGAAATTTGATACTCGGTGGCAAGATTTTCCGCAGTTTCAATCATGCCGGATATTTCACCAAATCGCTCCACCGGCTGTGAACGTTCTCGGCCACGATCCAGCCGGTCATGCAGCTTGACTGAACCCGCCCGGCTACCCCAACGCATATCTGTGGTGTAGTATTCTACATTGCTCATGCTTTCAACGCCGCCAGCAAGCACTACGTCGGCAGCACCAGTTTGTACCATCATGGCTGCCGTTATCACCGATTGCAGCCCACCACCACAACGTCGGTCGAGCTGCATACCTGCAACCTCAAGTGGCAAATCGGCTTGAAGTGCAGCCCAACGTCCGACACATGGCGTCTCACCGCTAGAATAGCTTTGCGCAAATACAACATCCTCAATTAATTCTGGTGCCAAACCAGTGCGCTCCAAAATTGCGCGGATTACGACTGCGGAAAGTTCTTCCACGGGGATAGTGCGCAGGGTGCCACCGAAGGTACCGACAGCGGTTCGAACAGGACTTACGATACAGGCACGTCTCATAATTGATTCCTTTTACATAGCAGGTAACTGCGTTGCCGCTTTGTACCCTGTTTAACTAGGTTTGAAAACGCGGCCTCACACCCGCAGCTGATGGAATGGCTCCAGTGCTTCCTTAGCAAATATGTCTTCAGGTCTCAGATGATTCTGGGTCACCCCTTGCTCGTAGCAATAACGCAGAAAGGCCTCCAGCGTCGTGCGGTTTGATTCAACGCCGAATGGCCAATAATCACCCTCTGGAAAAAACTCCTTTGCGACACGATTTATATATTGCTGAATCCAGGGCAAGCCGATTTGCGAGACATTCATGTCACGCATACGTTGTACCGAGTTGTTTTTAGCTTCCTCAAAGGCATTGAACATATTACGTGCGATCCAAGGATTAGCCTCATAGGTGGAACGTTTAAGCGCCACCGTATGCATGATGGGAAATATCCCGGTTGTCGCAAAATACTCGCGCTCCACCTGTTCGAATTCGGGATAGAGGCGAGTGATGGCAGAATCGCCGGACAACATACGGCGGGGGGGATCTGCGGTTATCAGGGCATCGATATCACCTTCGACCAGCATATCTGCGAGCGAGCCTCCAGATAAATTGGTGAGTGACACGCCCTCAGGAGGCTGTTCCGCCGTATTGTCGAGCCGCCCAGGCGAGTTTGGGCCGAGCTGATACCAATCAATCTCTGACAAAGGTATACCGATGGTGTCGGTCAACCAGCCCCGTGCATAAGTCGTCGCGGTTTGTGCCCATTGTGGCACACCAACCTTCTTCCCGCGCAGATCTTCAGGTTTGGTTACCGAACCATCTGACCGTATATAAACACCTGACAAGCGAAACAGGCGAGATGGAAAAACTGGAATTAGCACAAACGGTGCATCGCCACGATCGATTTTCTGACACGACATAGCAAAGGAAATTTCCGACACATCCCATTCCTGATCAGCGAGAAACCTCTTAAATGTCTCCTCTACCTCCATCACCAATGACGTGAGCTCTATCCCTTTGGGTTTAACTGCGCCGTTAAACAAATCCCGCACGTGGTCATAATCGTGGATCCCCATAGTTAGATGAATGTCGGGCATACTTCCCTCCCAGATATTATTTGCCCGAACATAGCAATCGATGCGCTTGGCGCAAGTGGGCACGTGTCATAGAATAAACTCAATAATTACAAGCTTAATTCAGGAGATAGCTATGGCGATTAGTGAAAATCTAGAACGGTTGATTTCTGTTTCCGCACCGTTTTGGGCGGGTGAGGCAGAAGTGGTCCGCACTTACTGGGATTCACCAGTGCGCAACGTTCAAACAGATATGGACTGGTTGCGCCGCCAATGTATTAAAGAATTTAATGGCACTGGAGCAGGAGTTGATTACAAAAATTTGGGTATCCTTCTCGGGCCCGCCGTTCAGGTGCAAGAACAGTTTGAACAAATCGATAGAGGCCTCGACCGACACGATCTCCTAGAAGTGCTCGAAGTCATGCATGACGAGTTTTCCCACTATGTGCTATTTGCAGACATATACGACCATATCCGTCCAGCTGGTATTCGCCCGATTAATCCCGGTCAATTTGAAGCCTGGTCCGAAGAAGATGAGTTTCGGGCCACACGTCATCGCCAAATTGATGAACACGGTGCTATTGGCATGCGCGCGTCCCAATTCACCGAGGGCGGATACTGCACCCTTTACCGTGAGGGCACCCGTCTCAAAGGACGAGGGGGCGTTGAAGATATGATCGCTGCGGCCTGCCAGCAAGTTTACGATGATGAGTTTGGTCATATGCTCACGGGTATTGTTGGAATTGACGACGAAGGATTAAATAACGAAGAATTTGAGCTACTCACTAAACTAGTCATTGAGCAACTCGAGCAACGTATCCCGGGTCGCAATGTCCAATTCAGCAACCCGCTGAGCGACAAGAGAGTCACCGAGATCATTAATGGTGAAATAGAGCCGTTAGGATTCGATTATGAGGAGGCCGAGCAGCGTATTGAGGGGAAGAAAAGTTCGGCTGCTTAAGACGTACCGCAGCGCCTCGTTTCAGCACCCACTTTAATAAATGCAGACACAAGGCGAATTCTCACAATTAAAGATTATTAGCCTTGTAACCCGGAAGTTAGTAACTGGGCTTGCTTAACATCGATGCCAGGGATCCTAGTTATTTTCGGTCAAAATACCAAGTTGTCCAAGACGACATCTCAAGAAGAACCGATCACGGGAAATCAATTCTCAAACCCGTATAGACGGTTCGGATTGTCGACTAGTATGCGGTTGCGTACTGCCTCGTCAGGCGCATGCAGCGCCAACAGGCTCATGAGATCGCCGTCATTAGGCATATAACCTTCGATATTGGGGTGTGGCCAATCCGTGCCCCACAGCACCCGATCTGGAGCCACCTCGATGCAGGCTTGGGCAAAGGGCACGGCATCCTCATAGGGCGGACCAACGGATGAAATTCGCTCAGCGCCGCAAATTTTTACCCAGAAATCATTTCGCTCGCGCAATAATCCTAGTAACAGTTGAAACGCCTCCTGCCCCACCCCGTCTTTAGTCTTCACCCGGCCCATATGATCAATTACTACTGGCAGAGGCAATTTGCTCAAAACATCTGCATTCTCCACAATGTCTGGAGCCTCCATATAGATCACTACATGCCAGCCAAACGGTGCAATACGATGGGTGATACGGCGTACTAGGTCGAAATCAGGCGCATTGCCGATATGGCGGGCGAAAGAAAACCTAATGCCTCGCATACCCCCCTCATCCATGCGTTTAAAATCGTCATCGGTAAAGCCGTCATCGACGATAGCAACACCTCGATAGCGTCCTCTCGAACGCGCGATAGCATCTAAAGTCGCTGAATTATCGGTACCGTGACAGGTAGCTTGAACGATTACCGCCCGATCAATCCCTAGGGTCTCCTGCAAGACCTGCATGTC
>CAYZMI010000025.1:7488-18037 GCA_964479475.1 uncultured Rhodospirillaceae bacterium
CAAGCAGCATTCAAACACATCTAAAACAATTGGCTACAAAACGACAAAATAAAAATTTTAAATTGGTTACTCTCTTTGTAGCATCGGGTCGCGAGACACTATTTCAAGGGAATGGCCGTCATATTACCTGCACGCAAATAACAAAAATGCTATTTCGCGAAATCACCCACCATGTTTTTTTACGAATTTTTCAAATGCCGCAAGTGTTTCTGGGCTACAGCGGTGCTCCATACCCTCCGCATCGGCCCATGCGGTCGCCTCGTCCACACCGACGGCCCGTAAAAGTGCAACGACAATATGGTGCCGCGCGCGAGAAACTTCCGCCACCTTGCGGCCTTCGCTGGTCAAAAATATGGATCGGTAGGGTTCGGAATTGACCAAGCCCATTTGTTTTATGCGCGAAATCATTTTATTTACCGTAGCACCCGTAACACCTAGCCGTTTGGCAATATCCACAGCACGCGCTTCCCCCTCCTCATCGATCAAATCAGCAATGAGTTCTACATAATCCTCGACAATTTCGGTTTCGCGAGCGAGCCGAGCGCGACGAAAGTGACTGGCCTGACGGTCCGGTGTCATGTGTGCCGAAATAGCGCCAGTACCTGCTGGAGGTGGCACCTTACGATCATTGTGTCCCGCATCTGTCATAGTTTCCCACTATGATCCCGTCTGTAGAGCTTGACAATCTGTTAGGAGAAGCTATTAAACTTAGCCAAAGCTAACATTTCGGCAATATGCCCGAAAACTCGCGAAAGATCTCCAGCAAGAGAGGTCAGGAGAAAGTTCAGGATGACGTCGATAAGCATCGTCGCGCGACGAAGCCTCCAAGGTACCGCGCGTTGGGCCAGCGGAGTAGGCCCGGTACGACTATTGATTTTAGCCGCGCTTGCTCTATTGGCTGCCACGTCAGCCGAGACAGCCGGTATCATCGCAAAAAGCCTCGCCGATGCATTTTTACAGGTGACCGTCTTCGTCGCCGCGACCCTTGCTTTATTTTATTCCGCTGAATCCTGGTTCAAAATCGACGCCGCAGCATTGTTAGCCAAGCATCGCATTTGGCAAGTACCTATAGCGGCCGCGTTGGGTGCCTTACCCGGATGCGGCGGCGCTATTATGGTCATCACACAATATATCCGGGGCGGCATCAGTTTTGGTTCAGTCGTCGCAGTGCTGACTGCCACCATGGGGGATGCAGCGTTTTTACTTCTTGCGCAGGCACCGCTGACGGGTCTTTCTATTTTCGCTGCAGGTTTCATCGTTGGCACAGTTTCAGGCTTTATAGTTGATGCGGTTCATGGCGTTAGCTTCCTGCGTCCCCATGGAGACAGCCGAGACGGAACTAACGGCGCCCATTTCCGACGTGTGGAGTCACGCGCCTGGCGATGGGGATGGTATGCCTTTCTGCTACCGGGATTTGTTTTTGGTGGGTTTGTTGCATTTCAGGCTGATACCGAAGCCCTGTTTGGCAGGATCATGGGCATTGAGACAATCGTCTGGGTGGGCGTCTTAGGTGCTATCATTTCTCTGTTGTTGTGGGGAACGGTATCTCCCAGCAGGCGTAAAATCGATGCGTCAACAGAGGAGGTGGGTTGGGCTTCCGCGTCGGAAGGGCGACTTAGTGACGCACCTGCCCGCGTGGTTGGTGACACATGCTTCGTAACGGTTTGGGTCGTATTCGCTTATCTTTTCTATGAATTAGGCGTTCATTTTACAGGGGTCGACTTAGCCAATGTGTTCCGGGTTTGGACGCCGATCGTACCCTTAATCGCCATTTTCGTCGGTTTTATCCCTGGTTGCGGACCTCAAGTAGTGGTCGCGACCATGTATCTTAATGGATTGATTCCGTTTTCCGCAGAATTGGGAAACGCCATCAGCAATGATGGAGATGCATTGTTCCCCGCGATCGCCATGGCGCCCAGAGCAGCTATCGTCGCTACATTATATAGCGCGGTTCCTGCGATCATCGTAGCATACGGTTATTACTGGATATTTGAATAGAATGGATAGTTTAAATTATTGCAAACAAGGAAAGAGCTGACGCAGTTGGTGACTATGGCGACCTGTCATGGGCATCTGTCAAAGATATCAAGGTTTAGTCTGGGCAAGGAGCGGACATGGGGGATTTGGATAACATCTTACGGGACCTGGTAGCGGCAAACCGGATACTCGCCCATGAAGGAGTGGTTGACGGATATGGTCATGTAAGCGTACGTCACCCCGACAAGCCTGGATGCTTTTTACTCGCCCGTTCGCGAAGCCCTGAGCTAGTGGAAAAAGAAGACTTATTGGTCTACGGCCCTGACGGTGAGCCGGTCGATGACGGGGGTCCAGAACCATACCTGGAACGCTATATTCATGCTGCAGTCTACGAAGCGCGGCGGGATGTTCAATCGGTAGTTCATAACCATTCGGAAGAACTTATACCGTTCGGCATTTCTGATATCTCTCTGCGTCCCACATTTCACACCGCCTCTCGTATTGGCCCTCATGTGCCGGTCTGGGACATTGCTGACAATTTCGGTGATACGAACATGCTGGTAGTCAATATGGACCAAGGACGTGATCTCGCCCAAACTCTGGGAGACAATCGGTTGGTTCTGATGCGGGGCCATGGTGCAACCGTCGCCATGTCAGATCTTCAGTTTGCGGTTACCACATCCATCTATGCACAGGCCAATGCGCGCGTCCAATTGCAGGCCATGGTTATGGGCGGAAAAATTAAATATCTATCCGAGGGTGAAATGGCGGAGACAGGAAATCTGTCTGCTCCCAGTAGCATTGGCGCACAACGCACTTGGGAATATTACTGCCGCCGAACCGGGATAGGAGACCCATAACCTTAGACGGCAGCAGGCACGTATCCCAGCGCTTCACGTAGGCGAGCATCCACCCAATTTGCAAAAGCGAGCGTCGCGTCATCTGTACTCCTCGGGCCGATCACCTGGAAACATACCGGCAAATCATTGGGCCCGCTAAACAAAGGTAGGTTCACCGCGGGCGTATACATCTGCGTCCATAATCTAGCAAAATTACCGCCACGCACTTCGGCGAGACCAACTGGTGCTTCGCCAGGCAAGCTGGGTGAGATGAACACGTCATAATCCGCGAATTGTTCATCCATTGCGCCCCTTGCTCCGTCCAGCCGGAGACGCGCGTTGTCATAATCTTCCTGGGTCATCTGTTTGACATTTTCAGTCCGTTCCGCATTTTGTTCATTGAAACTGTCAAAATTTTCCCGAATTTCAGTTTGCAGCATCATCGAGGCTTCCCAGCTATTCACAACGGTGAAATCGGGAATGATCTCTTGAAATATAGCTGGAAGCGATACTTCCGATACAACAGCACCCTTTTGTTCCAAAAGCCGAATGGCGCGTTCTACCGCTTCCTTCATGTAGTATTCAGCGTCTTCCCATTCTGATGTTTTAGCTAGCCCTATCCGTACTTTTTGATCGGAGGGTACAATATCGGTAGGCACCTCTTGCCCCTTATTAACGGCACGAAGGAGAATGAGGTCGTCTACTGACCGGGCGAATAAACCGATAGTATCAATTGACGGTTTACAATGTCGAAAGCCAGACCGGTCCAGTCCATCGAGACTTGCTTTATAACCATAAACACCACAATTAGCCGACGGACCAATTACGGAACCACCCGTCTGCGTACCATTGGCCAGTGGAATCATGAAATCGGCGACCGCCGCAGCGGAACCACTCGAGGACACGCCAGGTGTTCTGGTGGGGTCATGAGGATTTTGCGTATGACGTGGCGTCGAACAAGCAAACTCAGTCGTCACCGTCTTGCCCATCAGTACCAAGCCGGCGGCGCGTAGACTGGCAACGCAAGCCGAATCTTCACCCCAGCGCCGGCCTTCGTAAGGGCGAAATCCATGACCTGTGGGCATATCGATAGTATCAAAAATATCTTTGATACCCACAGGAACACCGTGGAGTTGGCTACGTCGCGTCTCGCCATCACGGACTTTGGCCTGCTCCAACGCATATTCGGGATCAATGTAGTCCCAAGCCTTAACGTCTCCTTCACGTTCCTCAATACGAGCCAGACAATCGCGTACAAGCGCTTCAGAGGTGATCTCATTTGCTTCCAATTGCGCCGATGCTGTGCTCGCGGTCAGCCCATTCAGCCCCATGGGTCCCGTTTCTGTCAGATCCACCATACTCCTGCCTTTCTGAATTAAAATTTATAAATTTAGCTTACCCCCCACAATTAAATCTCGCCAATCTCATGTTAATTAAATGTGGAGGTGGTGGCCCATATTCAATGAATTGGATGACAAAATGTTTGGGCATGACGCGATCTTTAGTCAACTCCAGAATATATAGGATGAAAGCGGAAGGATCGTTCCGTTTGTTTACTTCCGTAGCTTAAACCGCTGGATTTTGCCTGTCGCGGTTTTTGGTAGTTCATCAACAAAATTGAACCAACGAGGATATTTATAACGCGCAAGCCCATCCTTACAATGCTGGAGCAACTCATCGGATAGGCGGTTACTTACACCCCCCTTGTCGTTCAGGACAATAAATGCCTCGGGCTTAATCAATTCGTCATCATCGGCACGGGCAACCACCGCTGCCTCGAGAACCTTAGGGTGTTCAATAAGCTTTGCTTCTATCTCGAATGGCGAACACCAGATGCCCCCCACCTTCATCATATCGTCGTTGCGCCCGCAATAGACAAAATAGCCATCTTTATCTTGATAATAGGTATCGCCAGTACTGATCCATTTACCCTTCATGGTGGCGTCGGTTTTTTCCCGGTTATTCCAGTACAATTTTGCGATTGAATCTCCCTTAATCATTAAAGCTCCGCTATCGTCCTGAACCACCTCATTGCCATTTTCATCGACAATTCGCGCCTCATAGCCTGGCACGAGACGACCGCTGACGCCTGGTTTATGGTCTCCGAGTGCGTTGGAAATAAAAATATGTAGGACTTCAGTGGACCCGATGCCATCGAGAATTACGCCGCCAGTATGTTTTTGCCACCTCCGAAAAATATCCCCCGGCAGAGCCTCCCCCGCGGATACATAAGTGCGGATGGAAGACAAATCAGGCCCTTGCCCATCTGATGCGCCTTCCATGGCGCGAAGCTGTGCAGCATAAAGCGTGGGCACCCCATAAAATATGCTCGGCCTGTGCATTTCGATCATTTCAAACGTCATATCGGGGCTAGGTGGCCCAGCAGCGAGCACCGTGGTCGCCCCAACCCAAAGCGGAAATGTCATTGCGTTACCAAGACCATAGGCGAAAAATAGCTTAGCTGCTGAAAAGCACCTGTCATCTTCTCTAATACCCAATATACCCACTGCATAGTGGATACAGGTGACCGGTATATCGCGATGGGAATGAACTGTCCCCTTGGGCCGGCCGGTAGATCCGGAAGAATAAAGCCAGAAACAATCATCTGTCGGAGTTGCGGGTGATGCGACAAGGTCCGGCGACGCATCTTCCATCAAAGTAGATATACTTTTCTTACCCTCGACCAAAATTACATGCTCAGGTGTTACGGAGGACGCATTTAACGCATCATCTATTTCACCGGCAAAATCTGGTGAATAAATTACGGCATCACAGCCGGAGTCTTCTATCATGAATTGGTAGTCAGATGCCCGCAGCAATGTGTTTAGCGGAACTGGTATAAACCCCGCTTTAATGGCCCCCCAAAACAAGTAGAAGAACTCCGGGCAGTCCTTGACTACCATCAGAATACGGGCACCCGCCGGCAAACCTAGCCCAACCAAAACGTTGCCGCAGCGATTAACCCGCTCGGCCAGTTCAGCGTAACTCACCGAACAAAAATCACCGACAATTGCTAGTTTATCTGCTCTTCCTTCATCCAAATGCCGATCAATAAAAGGCACCGCAACATTAAAACTAGAGGAAAATTCAATTTGCGCCGGCGTTTGAGCGTAATTTACGGTCAGCATGTTGTCCGCCATGGGTGCCCTCCCTTATGATTTGTGACAAGTTAGACTATTTTCTAATTGCACTGAAGCGACTAAGAGACGACGCAAAACAATGGAAAAGAAAGACCCCATAATTATTGTTGGCGGCGGCATCGGTGGTTTGGCCGCGGCTCGAGCGCTCGCCCTCAAGGGTTATCATTCTATCGTCTTGGAACAGGCTTCAGAATTCAATGAAATTGGCGCCGGAATTCAGCTGGGTCCTAACGTAGATCGTATGTTCCATCGCCTCAATGTGGCCGAAGCAATGCACGGTCTCGCGTTCTATCCTCAAAATATCATCATGTTGGATGGTATAGCAGCCGAGGAAGTGACGCGAGTTCCGCTTGGGAACGCCTTCAGAGACCATTTTGGTAATCCATATGGCGTGATTCACCGAGCCGACCTCCACAAGGTGTTGCTGGAAGCATGTCAATCCATGTCAGAGATAAAACTCCAAGCTGGCATGGAAGTCATTGGTTACGAGGACGACGGCACCGCAGTAACTGTAAAGACCAAATCAGGCGGCAAATGGAAAGGCTCTGCGCTAATTGGCGCTGACGGTCTTTGGTCAAAAATTCGCCCAACCATTATAGATGATGGCGACCCCATCGTTTCAGGACACATTGCGTACCGCGCTGTACTACCTATAGACGACGTGCCCCCTCAGCTGGAACCATGGTTGGAGGATGTGGTGCTGTGGGGCGGTCCCTTCAATCACCTGGTCCATTACAAATTGCGTCGGGGCGAGCTATTCAATATCGTCGCGGTGTTTCATAGTCAGAAGTACGTAGAGGGTTGGAACGAATACGGCGACCCAGACGAACTGCATCAACACTTTCAGGGATCCACGCCTGAGGTCCAAGCATTGCTGGCCAAAATCGACGTTTGGAAGATGTGGGTGCTCTGCGATCGTAAACCTGTCAAGGATTGGTCCAAAGGCCGTGTAACGCTGATCGGAGACGCTGCCCATCCCATGCTGCAATATCTCGCCGCCGGCGCAGGGATGGCTATGGAAGACGCGGTATGTTTGGCCGATCTGATTGCGGAATATGATGGTGAATTGGAACACGCATTTCAGGAATATCCACTAAAGAGGTACATGCGCACGGCCCGAGTACAATTAACCGCCCGATTTTATGGTGACGTTTATCATGCAGAAGGGGTCACACGCGAATTACGTAATTTAATGCTGGGCGGACGCAATCCCACCAGCGCGTATAACGGCGTCGAATGGCTTTATAAGGAAAATAGCGGTGCACCAGGCGGGATGTAATCAGTTCTATTACAAATAATTACGACACCAATGTTTTGCCCCTCACAGATAACTCCCGTCCATAAGAGCGGTTGGCCATTGCCGACTATTTTCAATCGGTTCAATTAAACCGAATATATTCATAATCGAGTGGATGACCATCTATACCGCGGCTTGGCGGTGCCACCCAATTAGCGAACTTACCGGGTTCAGTAATAGCTGTTGTCATCAAAGACATTACAAAGGCTCGGTCTTCATCGGATGGCAACCATTCGTTTAATTGTTTAGCCCAGCCCAATTCAGTCTGCACGCGGCCGTCAGGTGAGACATTTGTACCTGCAAAAAAACCTATGGCGCGGTGAAATCCGCGATGGGGCAGTCGGAACTCAAAGTCAATTTTGTACCGTTTTATGACCTTGTTCCAGCGATCAAGACCCTGTTGGCAATCAGCCACATAGTCATCGCGCAGACGTTCGTTGACCGCCAGCAATGCATTTTCTTCCTTCTGAATAATTTGGTCGCCATTAAGTATCGTGACGGCATAGCTATCGTTTCCGAGCTTATGATCATCTTCAATTTTATTTTCCTCGAAGCGGCCCTTAAGACCCGCAGTGTAGTAGTTGGCTGCGTTGGTGGAAATCTCTTGACCAAATAGATCAAGTGACACGCTATAATGGAAGTTTATGTATTTCTGCAGTGTCGGCAGGTCGATGCCGCCAGCTTCACGAACAGCCTTTGGATCATCGGTTCCAAGCTCCTTCATCAGCTCGCAGGTACGGGTAACAACACGCATAATGCCAGTGGTGCCGATAAACATATGGTGCGCTTCTTCGGTCAACATAAACTGGCAGGTGCGCGCTACTGGGTCGAAACCTGATTCTGCCAGTGATGACAGCTGAAATTTGCCATCACGATCAGTGAAAAAAGTAAACATGAAATAAGATAACCAATCAGCTGTTTTTTCGTTAAAAGCACCTAAAATTCGAGGCTTGTCTGGGTCGCCTGAATGTCTCTCTAACATAGCCTCTGCTTCCTCTCGACCATCGCGACCAAAATAGGCGTGAAGCAGGTAGACCATCGCCCAAAGATGGCGGCCTTCCTCCACATTGACTTGAAACAAGTTGCGCAGATCGTAAAGTGACGGACAGGTCTTTCCCAATAGTCGCTGCTGTTCAACTGAGGCAGGCTCGGTGTCTCCTTGCGTGACAATCAGACGACGCAACGACGCGCGATATTCGCCAGGCACTTCATTCCACACCGGCTTACCTTTATGTTCTCCAAATGGGATTTGGCGGTCCGCAACCGGGGGAGCCATGAAGATGCCCCAGCGATAATCGGGCATTTTGACATATTCAAAATTTGCCCACCCTTCGGCCTCGACGCTAATAGCGGTACGCAGATAAACGTCATATTCTAACGACCCCTCTGGCCCGAGTTCCTTCCACCAACTGATAAAGCTGGGTTGCCAAGATTCTAAAGCTCTTTGAAGACGTCGGTCATCGGCCAAGTCGACGTTATTCGGTATTCGCGCATTGAGATCGATCGACATAGTCACACTCTCTTAGGGTCAAATTGGCTTCGCTGTCCGGTCCCATAAAGCTTGAGTGCCCCCTCGGGACCGGCCGCATTGGGACGCTGGAATATCCAGTTCTGCCAAGCGCTGAGACGACCGAATATCTTAGTCTCCATGGTCTCGGGCCCAGCAAAACGAAGATTAGCCTCCATTCCAGTCAAACCATCAGGCGAGAAGCTGGCGCGTTCTTCAATTGCGAGGCGTACTTCATCCTCCCAATCTATATCGTCTGGAATAAAGGTCACGAGCCCAGCTTCGTCCGCTTCGGAAGCTTCCAAGTCCTGACACAACCTCGCCTTGGCAGCATCGACCTTGTCCGCCTCACCCAGAAGACGGGTCTCAAGCCGTGTCAGACCATTAGACATGGTATACAAGCCAAAATTCATACCAGTCAGCCGCACCACGGGAGCGGGCAGATTGCTGCCATCAAACCCACCCTCGAGCATATAGGAGCGGTCAGACACCAACGCGAGTTCCAATAACGTGCCGGCAAAACAGCTTCCGGGTTCAATTAATGTAATCAAACTGCGCGAGCTAACATCCACGCGTTTTAGGGAGCGCTTAAGATAGAGTGTGATCTCGCGTACCAACCAATTTTCCTGGTTGGCCTCAAGCACTTTATCGTAGGCTTCGACCAAGGAATTATCCCCGGCGGAGCGAAACACCCAAGTTCCCAATTCGCCTTCATTGAGCCTTAAATGTACGATGGCGTCATCTAGCTCACGTGCCAATGCGAAAGACCAGAAATCAACTCCCCTCTCAAAAATACCGGCAGCGTCGAGTGGCGGCGCCTCCGATGGCCCCAAAATCATAAAATTGGCAACGTTAAGAGACCGGTCTATCTCGATAGTAATATGGTCGTAAACTACTCTATCTTTGCCATATTCTGCATTGAGAGGTGTTAGTACAACGCCCTTGGCGTTTGCGGGGCGATCAGTTTGATTGGCAAAATCTTTAGCCCGTGCGGCAACAGTTTCATCGAATTTCGACCGCGGCACCAGCTCATCAATTAAATTCCAGTCGACTGCACGCTTTCCACGCATCCCCTCCGTCGTCGTACAGAAAACGTCAGCCCGATCGTGACGAACTTTCCGCTTATCCACAAGCCGCGTTAGCCCGCCAGTTCCCGGTAAAACCGCAAGAAGAGGCAATTCCGGCAGCGATACAGTAGACGCCCCATCATCGATCAGCATGATGTAATCTGTCGCCAATGCTAATTCATAACCGCCACCAGCCGCCGTCCCATTTATCGCACAGATGAATTTTAGACGAGAATTGTCAGATGCATCCTCAATACCGTTTCGCGTCTCGTTAGTGAATTTACAAAAATTTACTTTGAGTTCGTGGGTAGAACTTCCGAGCATTCGGATATTTGCACCGGCGCAAAACACATTAGGTTTCATAGAGCACATTACGACGCAACCTACTTCTGGGTGCTCAAAGCGCAGTCTCTGAATTGCGTCATATAGCTCAATATCAACCCCAAGATCGTAGGAATTTAGTTTCAGTTCGTAACCCGGATTTAAAGTTGCATCCTCAGTGACATCCATCGCGAGATAAGCGACATTGCCGTTAATAGATAACTTCCAATGTTTATAAAGTTCTGGACTGGTCGCAAAGCTCACCCGGGCAGGTAACCCGCTGTCTTCCGAGGAAACGGATTGAACGGCTGCATCCTTTGGCACCATTTCAAAATCCTCTATTTTGCCGTAAGCGGTGTTGCCATCTTACAAAAGTCCATACGGAGCCAGGATAGGCACTT
>CAYZMI010000025.1:18137-30724 GCA_964479475.1 uncultured Rhodospirillaceae bacterium
GCCCTAGCAAGGCGCAACCACACACTTTGCGTACTTGCAGCAAGGGTCAACCATTTTCCATCGCTTGTTTGAAAAGTAGAACTAGGAGCAACATAGGCAGCACTATTGCCGCTACGGACATGTACTTCATCCATCTGATCGTACTGGATTGGGTCAAAATCCAATAATCGCAGGACAGCCTCGAATAAAGCGATGTCGATAGCCTGGCCTTTACCACCCCTTGCATCACGGTTGTAAAGCGCAACCATGACGGAGAACGCCCCAAATATGCCCGCGATGAGATCACCTAGCGGATAACCGGGCGTCATGGGCGGGCCATCGGTTTCACCAATTAGATTGGTGAGGCCAGCCATCGCCTCAGCCACCCGGCCAAAACCCGCGCGGTTCGCGTAGGGACCGGTTTGCCCAAAACCAGAAATTCTGAGCATAACGAGTTTGGGATTAATTTTTCGGAGCACCTCCTCACCGATACCCCACCGTTCAAAAGTGCCTGGCCGATAATTTTCCACCACTGCATCTGCTGTCCGGCACAACTCTTTGAATATTTCAGCACCCTCAGGCTTACCCAAATTAAGGGTGATACATCTCTTATTGCGTGAAATGGATTTCCACCACAGGGGTATCCCGTCATCAGTAATGGGCTCCAGCTTTCTTTGCCCATCACCGTTTTCGGGATGCTCTAGTTTGATCACGTCGGCCCCCAGATCGGCAAGAAGCACTGTAGCAAATGGCGCGGCGACCATATTTCCTGCATCAATTACCCGTATGCCATCGAGCGGTTTGTTGGCGCTTTTACTCGTCAGAGGAAAGGCACCAGCTTTATTCTCGCGCGTCATAGTGAAATTCTTTCAGGTGACATTAGTATCGTATTTATAATAGGCGACATGTCATCGAGCGCACAGGCGTCGTAATATTGCAACATCCTAACTGAATCAACACTATGACACTCAGTTTGAACGCGGGACATCACGAATGGACTAACCTGATTTATACCTACCACCGCTCAACCTGTCGCGGGGTTGTTAAATCCGAAACCTGCTGGGATGAAAAGCTGAAGCGGCAATGGTTGGCGCTGCGCCATCCATCATATCTGCTAAAATTTTTGCACTGCCCGTAGAGGTCCCAAGCCCGATATGTTGATGACCAAAATTAAACCATAGCCCATTATGTCGCGTTGCTGGCCCAATCATTGGCAAACTATCAGGTAGGGTCGGCCGACATCCCATCCATGGTTCGCTCTCGATCGGGGGGCCAAGACCAGCAGTCTCCCGGGCAACGGCTGCAACTGTGTTGATTTGACGGGAGTCGCGTGGTGCATCTCGATAAGCGAGCTCGACACCTGACGTAACCCGGACGCCCTGCTGCTGCGGTGACATTACATAACCACGATCAACATCGTGTATGGGACGGGATGGTGCGGGTCCGGGCCCCGGTTCAAGATGCAGGTGATATCCCCGCTCCCACGCCATGGGGATACGGTAACGGAGCCACCCAGCGATTTCTGCAGACCAAGGTCCGGCAGCCACTACAACGTTGTTTGCTTCGATAGATCGGTTGTTTTCAAGGAATATCTTCCAATTATTATCGGAGGAACGAGCCAACATTGTCACATTGCCTTCACGCACATCCCCACCGCCTGCCTCGAACAGATCAAGATAAACGTCACATAATGCCGCCGGACTCGCGACGCTGCAGGTGTCTTCCATCAGAACACCCGTCAAAAATTTAACTTTAAGACCGGGTTCCAACTGAGCCAATTCCTTCCCTTCGAACACCGAATATCGAACGCCATTGGAATCCAATACACGCCTCTCAAGATCGTATGCCTGAAAGCTTTCGGCAGTCCGGAACAACTTCAACCAACCAGTTGTGCGAAACAAATTGTGTACACCTGCGCGACTAATGAGATCCTTATGTATTTTTAATGAAAGTATTTGTAGAGCACGAAGTACCGACGCTGCATGCTCAAAATGCCGCTCCGTACAAAAGGAAAGAAATTGGAACAACCAGGGCATTCTGCGTAAAACAAAGTACGGGTCGTAGCGTAGCTTTGCACTTCGGTTCAGCACCAATTTTGGTAGTTGCCGACGGAGCCCGGGATTGTTGACAATCACGATGGAAGCATCTGACAGCACACCCGAATTGCCGTAAGAGGTCTCCCGCCCTGGTTGACCACGATCCAATAATACGACGCGGCGTCCCCGACTTTGTAATTCGAGCGCGGCTGTTACCCCAACGATACCCGCGCCGAGGACTAATACTTCGAATGGATCAGATTTTCCCATTTTCGCATACAAAAATAACGCAAAAGGAATAACTCAATTAATTAAGTCTATAGGATTCAGCGTTAACCAAAAATAGCCAGGTATCAACCTGGCCACGGGGCATGGTAATTTTGCTTATTGTGTTCAATTGTATTGATAAATGCGAGGGCAATAGGCGACCGAGCAGCCAGGGGCTGGGCTAAAGACAGGAGCGCGGTACGAGCGCAGAACTGAGAATAACCAAGTGCTTCATATTGAGACTGCTCAGGTAATGAACTTCCAAAAATTACAACACCTCGATGGGAACGTAACGATTGAGGCACGGATTTAGCTAGCGGTATACCCTGCCCCGCATTATTACCGATCGCGATCAAGTGTACGACCTCGTCCAAGGATTGAAGCTCGGAATTAATCAGCGAATTATCAACAGCGTCCCAATTGAGTTCTTCCCGGTCGGCCTCGGCTAAATCCAACACAGTCGGATAGCCTTTATTCACCGAGTATGGTCCTCCGTCGGACATGAGTCTCACCCAGGGCAGCGGGGGCTCTACAACAAATGCATCAGCTGTTACTTCATTATCTAAAATCAAGACCCGATAATGGTTGGGGAAATGAGAAATGAGTTGTTGGGAAATCGTCATCGTTTAAACCTATCAAATCTGTTCAAGTTGCGATAATGCCGCGAAGATTTGCCCAAAGGTGTTATCAAAACAAAATCGATAATAAACTACACAGGTCTATTATTCTTCAAATTTCGTACCATCGTGATTAGTCACGGATCTGGGGAAGTTCTTGAACCAACTTAATCGTCAGAGAAAATTAGCGCATTTTCTACTATTCCTTTCAATCGTACTTTTGGGTGCCAATTTCGTCGTGGTGCGCAACATTCACGAGCAATATCCACCCGCCGTAATGTCGCTTTGGCGCTGGGGCGGCTCCGCATTAATTCTTGTGGCCTTTGCCTGGCGTAGCGCATTCGACGATTGGCAACTCATAAGACAAAACCTACGTGTATTCGCTGCGCTCGGTTTGTTCATGCCGATATTAGGAGCACTCACGGGTTATTTTGCGATGGCACACACAGTTGCCGTAAATGGTGCGATCATTCAAGCCATGTTGCCAGCCTTCGTAGTCGTGTTGGCCTGGTCGCTCCACATTGAAAAAATCACCTGGCAACAGGTCATAGGTTTGATCGTTGCTGCCATCGGTGTTGGATGCATTTTCTCACGGGGTGACATAGGTATTTTGAAGTCGCTTCGGTTCAATGCCGGCGATTTGCTCTTATTGCTTAGCGCCTTGGGCCTGGCTTGCTATGCTGTCCTTTACAAATCCTTTACCGGACGACCTCGGCTGCTGGTGTCGTTGGCGATGATTTGCATCTTCGGTTCTCTATACCACCTGCCCTTCGTTCTTTATGAATTTTGGCTTGGAACACCTATGCCCTTCACGATAGAAACCACCTTGAGTATCTTCTATGTTGCGCTCTTTCCTACGCTGGTTGCGATCATGTTCTTCAACTACGGCATTGAGAAGATTGGCGCGAGTATGGCGAGTGCCTATCATTACCTGACGCCTGTAATCACTGCAGTCCTCGCCTATCTCTTTTTGGGTGAGGCGCTCGCCTGGTTCCATGTTGTCGGAACAGTTGCAATTATAGTTGGCGTATATCTATCCAGCAGTAAAACAGAAGTTAAGGAATAATCATCTATGCTATCTGTAGCAGGTAAAATTTTGACATTTTGGTTCGGTACGACGGATCTGAGCGCTACAATTGAAAAACGCCAAGTCTGGTTTCGATCTACGCCGGAATTTGATCGTGATCTAATCGAAAATTTCACCGACATTCACGAGCAAGCCGCCACAGGATCGTTAGATCATTTGAAGGCTACGGCGGAAGATTGTTTGGCGCTCATTATCTCGCTCGACCAATTTCCTCGAAACATCTACCGCGGCACTCCTCAAGCTTTCGCCACCGATCCAAAGGCACGAGAAATAGCTCGGCACGCACTTGATCAAAAATTTGACGAGGGCTATGCGCGGTGGCCTAAGACATTTTGTTATCTTCCGTTTGAGCATAGCGAGGATCTAGCTGACCAAATACAAGGACTCGCGTTATATAGGACCCTTGATACGGATTCGTTGAAATCTGCGATCGGTCATCACGACGCTATCAAAAAATTCGGACGCTTTCCGCACCGTAACGCTACCTTGGGGCGACCTAACACCCCAGAGGAAGAAGAATATCTTAGAGATCCGCCGCTGTGGGGTAAAACAGCGGCGGAAGCAAAAGAATTGGAGAAGCGAAAAGCCGAGCTCGACACTAAATAACGACTTTGCGCGCCTGGTAACTCTTAATCTCGACCGGCGAAAGGCTCCCAAGCGCGTTGTACCGCTGGTCGCGCCTCGATCGCATCATGCCATCTCTTCAAATTAGACCAGTCTTCCAAACCTATGCCCTGCTCGCCATGCACGTGAACGTCCGGATAACAAGATACATCGGCAACGGTGTAAGTTTCGCCTGTAACGTATTCGCATTCACCGAGGCGCTTGTCATACATATCGAACATATCCCGTAACACAGTGCCGTAATGCTCCTTAGCAGGCGGCACTTCTTCAGGGAACCGGTGGGTAAACAGCCCGTATTGCTGGGCTAAAGTTGTGAACGTTGCTGACCCGTAAAACAACCATTGGTCGACTGTGACTTGTTTTACAGGATCGTCGGGATACATGCCATTACCGGATTTGGTACCAAGATATTTTAAAATCGCTCCGGTTTCGCAAAGTGTAACACGTTGCCCATTTGGCCCATCGTCATCCACTAGCGCCGGAATCTTGTGACCTGGGCTAATTTTTAAATAATCCGGTTCGAACTGTTCTTTCTTTTGTAAATTGACTGGCTTCAACTCATACGGCAGGCCTGATTCTTCGGCCATCTGCCGACCTTTATAACCATTATCGGTCATCCATGTATAAAGTTCCATCTTAGTAGTCTCCCTTCTTTCACTCATTGATCAAATTGGCACTGGCTCGGTTGCCGCCTGCCGACCAAGACTTTTCCACGCAATGGGAGCGGATGCCCGTTCGGCGGCTTCTTCAGGGGGCAAACTATCGTCCCAATTGGTGGCAAGAAATCGTTTTGCCGTCACCTTATCTGACTGGGTAGATAAGAGCCATTTAATTGGGGGTCCCATCAGTTCGGGTTGAACAAGTTTGCGACGTTCTTCATCCGTTACATCAGGTACAAAATTTGTGTTCGCGGGCCCACCCGGTATCAATACATTAACCGTGATCCCGGTTCCTTCAAGATCGCCTGCCCAATTGGAGGAAGCCGCTTCTAATGCCGCTTTTGACGGCCCATAAGGCGTCCAGGACGGCCGGATCATGGTGTCGAGGCTAGTGGTAACATTAACAATTCGGCCCCATCCTTTTGTCAGCATGTGTGGCACGACTGCCTTAGCCAACATAAATGGTGCCGTAATATTGATGTCGAACATTTCGTGCCATTTATCGTCCGGCACCTCCCAAAACATAACCTTCTCACGTCGGAAGTTTGGGCGAATTATCGATAGGCTAACGCCAGCACTATTGATCAGGGCATCGACTGTACCAAAGGCGGAGACGGTATTCTCCACGACCTCAAGACATCTCTCGGGTTCGCACAAATTTGCACATATGGGTAGCACCTCAGCGTTTCCAACATCCCTTTTTAGCTCGTCGAGACGCTCTGGAACTATATCGACAGCTCCGACACGGGACCCGGCCTGAGCCAAGGCCAACGTCATGGACCGCCCCAGACCACTGCCCGCACCGGTTATAATTGCAGTCTTACCAACAAGAGAGTTATCAGACATGAGAATTTCAATACGCAGATTTAAGGACAGCTCGGCGGTATACGTCGATGATGGGTAGCCTGCTCATAAGAATAGGCAAATCGGAGCATGTTCGCGTCATCATAAGGCCGGCCGAGGAACGTTATACCGGTGGGCAAGTCGTCGGATGTAAATCCGGCGGGCACCACGACAGATGGCACGAAAATCAAAAATGTATTGAGATGTGGCGCGCCTTTTTGATCAACCCACGGCGGGTTGATACCATCAGCAATCAAGGTGGGTTGATGTTCCACCGCCTTGTGAACAATAGCATCAAGTTTATTGTCAGCCATCACGACAAGAAAGTTTGTCATTAGTTCTTCGCGTGCTTTCACGTATTCTTCCAGTGCGCCATCCGCCTGTTTGACATTCCACCGGGTTTGAAAACCGTGACTTACTTCCGCAAATTGTTGGGACGACATGATTTCCGTACGAGTCTTAAAAGGTGCCCCACTGCCCGCAGCATAATCCTCATAGGATTGATCTTCCTCTTCCGCGTTACGAGCCCGTTTAGCAAGCAACTCGTTGAGATCGGTAATTTCTATGGGGTCCACGATCTCGGCCCCGGCGGATGAAAGATCGGCAACAGCTTGGTCGAACATTTCCGTTACTTTTTTAAAGTCGTCGCTATTGGGTTCAGCATTAAACCCGATGGACTGGCGCAAAATGCCAATACGCGCACCTTTTAAAGCTGTTGCATCAAGAAGATCAGAGTAGCTTTCTGGTGATTTGCCGTAACCATGCGCTGTCACCGGATCTCCCGAATCATAACCAACCATACCGTCGAGCAATTTTGCCAAATCAGTCACTGTTCGAGCCATAGGACCGAGCGAGCCATTGATCATCGGCCAACCTGCATATACACCATTTCGGCTGACCAAACCGGCTGTAGGACGCATGCCATTAACCCCGTTCCAAATGCTCGGACGGCGTATAGAAGCAAATCCCTCTTGCCCAATACAGGCAGTGGCAAAGTTAGCGGAAACAGCAGCACCGGATCCACCGGACGAACCACCAGCGGTGCGTTCAAGGTCGTAGACGTTCTTGGTGGAACCAAATAAAGAGCCGTGCGTATCCCCCGCTCCCATCTCACCAAGCGTTGCCTTACCGATAAAGATTGCTCCAGCCTCTTTAAGCTTTGTAGCCACGTGACAGTCCCTATTAGGCATATGGTCCTTGAAGAGGACAGACCCCATAGTGGTAGGCATATCCTTCACATCCGCTTGATCCTTCATAATTAGCGGAACTCCATGCAAAGGCCCTACCATGCCGTTTTTCTCGAACTCTTGGTCGAGGCGCTCCGCCTCTTCCAAAGCCGCGGGGTTAATTGAAATGACCGAGTTAATCGCCGGCCCCTGTTGATCATACTCCTCAATGCGATCGAGATACATTTGCACCAGTTGACGAGCCGTTAACGTACCGTTCTCAAAAGCGGCGTGGATATCTGCAATAGTTGTCTCTACCACATTAAAGACGTTGGATGCGGCCATGATAATTCCCCTAATTTGGTCCCTGATTAAATTTTTTTTATAGTTTACTCCCGTTTTTATAAACTGCGCTACCACGACAAAATTTGGCACCAGCTAATTTGGAGAAGTATTTGTCAATTTTCATTTTGTAAGGAATTAATTGTTAATTTCATCATCGTATTCTTTGAATACAAATACGCCCCCGGGGATGGATGGAAAGGATACCAGACCCATCAAAATCTATAGAACTTGTGATTTGGATGGTGGTCCTAATACGTATCGAATTATTTGCAAATCCCTTGTTGATTTGAATGCACCGTTTTGCTCCTGTAAATTGCTAACTATGACGCGCGCACAAACCACTAAATACAAATCAGTTCGGCAATTGGTCGCTGAACAGGCCGCAATGTTTGCTGGCAAACCTTATATGGTATCCATAGATCAAGACGAAAAATCATTAAGCTTTAAGGACCTGTGGGAGCTTGGAAACAAGATGGCGGAGTTCTTCCGGGAACGGGGTCTCAAGGCCAATGACCGCATTCTAATGTTATCGGAAAATTCCATCGAATTTATTGCCACCTTCATCGGCGTGCAACGGTGCGGAGGCAACATTGCAACCGCAAATTTAGAAATGAACCGTGCAAATATCGGTGAAATTCTGCGTGCGGTGAACCCAATTTTGGTTCTATTTCAAGAAGGTGAAGGCTTGGAGACAATTCGCGATCCTGATATGGCGTGCGAATGGATGCCACTCGGTGAATGGCAAAAAGACGGACGTTCGAGTGGATTTTTCAGCGCTATCGAGCCTTATTCCAACACCAATGATATTCCAGAAGTGTGTGGCCCAAACGATATCGCCGTAATATTTTATACATCCGGAACAGAAGCCAAACCCAAAGGCGTAATGCAAGCGCACTCAGCGGTTTGGCCTAACTACGACGCCACTGCCGATTGCGTAGAACTCACTGCTGATGGACGAATATTAGATTCCCGCTCTTATACGTGGCTTTCGTCACAGAATATGAGTCTGGGAGGGCCGCTCGCTCGCGGTGCAACGGTCTATATGGCTAAAAAATTTTCACGCAGCCGCTATTTCGATTGGGTGCGTAAATATGAAATCACGATGGGGGTGGCAGTACCAACCATCCTAAACATGTTTCTTAATGAACCGGTGGATATTCATGGCCGGACCATCCCTCATCTCAGATTCATTATGACATCGTCCGCGCCGATGCTACCGGAGAATTGGAAACGGTTCGAAGAACAATATGGAATTCTGATCTGTCAATCTGCAGGATGCTCCGAAGGCGGCCTTATGTGCAGCCACCGGGGAGAAAATCGAAAGATCGGCACCATTGGGTTACCTCTGAAATACCAAAATGTTCGAATATTAGACAATGACGACCAAGAGGTGCCAAACGGCGAACCCGGCCAGATCGTTGTGTCCGGTCAGCAAAAATCGTGGGGCTATTTGCATCCGGACGGGCGGGTGGAAAAATTACCGAATGAACATCGAACTGGCGATCTCGGCATTATCGACGAAGACAGTCACGTCACCGTCGTCGGTCGTCTAAAGGACTTAATCATCCGGGGCGGTGTCAATATATCCCCGGTAGAAATTGACAACATACTCTCTCGCCATCCTGATATTGTAGATGCTGCCGCCTGTGGGATACCAGACAAGGTTTATGGTGAGGAAGTCGTCGCGTATGTCGTTGCACGGGACGAAAGTGGACTGACAGAAGAAATGATAAAAGCCCATTGCGGAGAATCATTGGCATCTTTCAAGACGCCCAAACAGGTTATCTTCACTGATTCTTTGCCAAAGAATGAACGTGGAAAACTCGACCGCAAAGCACTATCCGAAGCGTGGAAACGCGACAAGGTGGTGGTTTAGTGTTTACGTCGTCCCTAGTTCTTGTTCTAAAAGCTGGGAGAGCAAATTACGCGCCTGAATTGACGGGTGGTCCATCGCGACATCTATCTCTGGCGCGTTGGGAAATTGCTTGCGGCGAACATGCTGCGCCTCGCATATAGCAACATCTTCCCGGAACACTTTGCGAATAATGCTGAGTTTTTCAGTAGTAGCCACGTCGTCGATATCAAAGTCGCGCGCGTTAGCCCAAAAATGGTGCAAGGTATCCGGAGTTTCAGGCGTTATGGCGTGAACGTTGTGGATGGAAATTCCAAATTCTAAATTGCCTTCAAACGCGCCTGTGTTGGACTGGGCCGCCCCCACATCGAACATAATTGTGGATGGCGCGGTATATACCCACCGATTCCAGCTATCACCTTTGCCTTCGATTTTAGCAGCCTTAGCCCAAAGCGGGGGCGGTTCATCATTGGGCATAAGACGCTCGCAGCGAACTTCGCGAACGCCACGGGTGACATTGGGTTTGATCTTGAGTTTCGCCGCATTGCCGAGCGTATCGGGATGTACATAAGGCGAATGAGTCTGATCAAGTTGGATGTCGATATAGGCCTGATAGTGGCAGTTGACATGAAAATAATCTTCGATAGTCACCCAATTAGGACTGTCTAGCCAAACATAGTCGGGAATTTGCTCCTCGTCTGCCTGGGTAGGATCACCCATCCAAATCCAGATCCAACGATGTTTTTGAACGACGGGATAGCTACGAACGCTTGCTCCAGGCGGTACCAGGTCTTGGCTCGGCACCTTGGAACACTGGCCTGTACGATCGAATCTCAAACCATGATAACCGCACTCAATTTCATTGCCCTTATGTCGACCAGCGGAAAGCGGCGCGCTACGATGACAGCAGCGGTCTTCAAGTGCCGCGACAGAGCCGTCTTCGGTGCGGAAAAATACAATAGGCTCTTCACAAATGGTTCGAGCCAACAAATCGTTGCCTACATGGTGGCTCCATCCAGCCACATACCAAGCATTTTTCAAATACATTGAAGCCTCATAATTTATTGCGGTAACAGCTTCCTTGCTCGCGCCCCAGCTAAGTCTTGTATCAACAATTGTGCGAAGAAGAACCGCGCGCTGTTATTGTCGACCAAATCATGCCCTTCAAGCGGGATTTGAGCAAGAAAAAGGGCGGTCGGAAGACCGCCCAATTTACGAAGTAAACATATACTTTTTATCCTATTACCTACCCGTGCGTGCGAGTGAATGCACCCAGCCTTTATTTGTCATGTAACTCTTTGCATGATCGATCTGTTCTTGGTTGAAGAATTTATCTGGAAACACCTGATCGACAGGATAAATTGGACGCAAGAAATCGCTTTCGTACCCGTAGGGTACTGTCGCATCGATCCCCATTCCGCCCTCAAATTGGGTGTTTGATGCTGTCCATTCGCGATCACCTGCGGTCATGCGCTCAGCTGGCATAAATGTTTGACCACGACCACCTGGGATGGGGTTGAGAATATCAGTTTGTGGATTGACGCGCGTAGTCAAATTCCAAATCACGTCGTCCATATCATAAATGTCTGTGTCTTCACTCATAGCAACGACGAGACGCGAACCCTGAGAGCAGGAAAGTATTGCGGATAGGAAATTACGTTGCCATCCTTCGTCAATCTGGCTGCGCTTTTTGACCTGAATAATCGCTCCACCCCAGTCGGTCATGGGATAGGGTATGTTCACATCTGTAACGATACCCGGCTGCATGCGTTCACACAGTTCATACATTGCCGCTTCGCGCACCGTTGAGTCGATGTTCTGACAATCCATGGTATGTACGCCGAGCGGAAAGACGAGGGGCCTGGATTCTTTGGCTCGCATTGTGACCGCTGTGACATGGAAGGTCGGGGCCTTGTAAGCCTTGCCCATATAACCAGCCCATTCCGGATGGAAGTGGAAACGACCTTGGACACCAGCTTCCTCCGATTCGGCGGTCTCGTAACGGCGATCCCGCGGATGTAAATAACCTTCTAATGTTATTTCGGCATCAGCCAACGCATAAGCACCTGGAACCGTCCTGGCTTCGACCATACGAACAGGCTCGCCAATCAGACGACCAGCAACCCCTAATTCGTCGCAGCCGGTGGGTAGAATGACATAGTCAAACCCGGCACCGGCGAGAAGATTCGGTCCGTAGGGAATACCGAAATTCATCGTCAGGGGGATCGGTTGATCATCGCGATAATGCTTGGCCATAACCTGCCAACCATGTGAACCAGGCGAAATCTGGAAGGTACCCACATTCCCCCACCGGAAATTCATTCGGTTGTAGGCCATGTCAGTACCGCCCTCGAAATATTCGCCGGCGAAAAGACGTTGGCCCGATCCGACAGTAAGCTCTGACTCGTAGGTCGTGTGCCGTATAGGCACCATATAGTCATTGACCTCAGTCGGATTCTCGATGACCTCCTCGTGGCTAGGCGCATCCTTAGAATCTACAATAATGGGTGGCAGTGGGTTACGAATAGCATTAGCGATCGCGATCGTCATTTCCTGCATGTCGCTAACGCCGAACAGCTTGCACATGATGCCGTGGTCGGCGAACAGGTTTGTAACTGCGCGGTGGTTTGGCTTACCCGTGACATTGTTGAAGAGCAGCGGGCAGCTACCGTCGAGGTGTTTTTGTACCCCCGTAATCTCAAGGTCGGGATTAACCTCGGTATCGGTTTCGATCAGATCGCCTTCTTTTCTCAAAAAATCAACCGTGCTTCGGAGGTCACGAAGATGATCTGTGACGGGCTCCGGTGCGAGTTGCTCTCTGGCTGTTGCCATTCCTATTGTCTCCTAAATCCGTATTTTAACGTCCAAATTCGTAAATACCTCTATCGCGCCAGAACAAAATTCCTCACCGGCTCGCGAAGTGCCATTTTTTACGGGTCATTTCTAAAAATTGCAACCCTGGATGATCTATAAATAACGTCTCAACACCGCAGAAAACATAGAAAAAATACTAATTTTATAAAATAATACATAGCTTTCTTTGTATATTTACTTAAAATTATTAAAGATCAGCTAAGAAAGAGTTTCTTTGGATTAAAGGGCGTGAGATGTC
>CAYZMI010000026.1:0-26545 GCA_964479475.1 uncultured Rhodospirillaceae bacterium
GTCAGTTATTTGCAGCGCGCAGAAGCGCCCCCACTAGCGCGGTAGGGTTGTCAATCATGACATCGTGGCCGGCGTCAATTTCCTCATATAGCCAGGTTGGATCGTTTTTTACACGTGTTGAAAACGGCGTAAACGGCGTCGGATTATAGTTTGCTGCGCGAATATAAAGTTTTGTTGCCACTGTTTCCCATTGGCCCGAGAGGCTGATCGGTTGGGAAAATGTGGCGTATGGGTGTGCCACACAACGGCGATCAACCCAGTCACGGTCCGCCTCCGATTGTACCTGGAATGATTTTGCGTTCCTCGGGGGAATATACCAGCCCTCGCCTTTGGTCTTTGCTACGTGGTCCATGGCACCCCGCCGGTCTTCGGGAATAAGCTCACGTTGGCTTTTTCCATGTTCGGGTATGAAGGCATCTAAGTAAACAAGAGCTTTTATGCGTTCAGACACGCCGTCGGCTACGCCGGTGATTACACATCCCGCATAAGAATGCCCACATAGGATCACGTTCTTCAGTTCTTCCGCTTCTAGCAAGCTAATTACGTCTGTTATATGAGTATCGAGATTGATTTGGCGGCTCAGCAGATGCGCACGTTCACCTAGCCCGGTTAATGTTGGCGTAAATACCTGATGACCTTGGATTGTGAGTTGTTCATATACTCGACGCCAGCACCAGCCTCCGTGCCAGGCGCCGTGGACAAGGACAAAAGTGTTCATTTTCTAATCCCAATATGCAAAACCCATAGCGTTGCCAGTGCCAGCTTCCGAACGGTAACAGGGCACGTAATCTACGAGTGTCATATCCATGCTACATTCAGCCATTATGGCCGCCAGGGGAATCCAGTTTTTAATTTCAGACGATCCCGCCTGGTAAAGGTCTTCTGGTATGGAGGTCAATGTCTCAGCATCATGGCGAGCCAATGCATCAAGCACCTTTCGATCCAACGCTTCGTCAATTACAAAGTGGCTTAGGCCTCCCGATGCAAATACGGCCACACGGTCGTCAGAATCCCAGCTTTCAATCGCGGCCTTTACCTCACGGCCAAAATCGTGGCAGCGCGCTGCTCTAGGCTGGTTTGGTGGATAAAATGTGTTGAGTATAATTGGTACGTTCGGAATTACTATATCCTTCATAATTTGGCGATAAATGAAACCATAGGCATGGGGTATGCCGTTACACCAGCCAGTACCCTGTGGCAAAAACTTAGAAGCTGCTACATCAAATCCCGAATCCATTAGACACTCTATGATATGAAGCCCAAGTGTCGGGTGACCTGGATAGGTGCGATCCTCGGGCGGAGCAAATCCTCTCTCGGCAATGGCAACACCAGGGGCTAAATTGGCCAACATCTCTTCTGTGCGCGGTCCGCTTTCAATTGTTTCACCCCAATAGACTGCAAAGGCAGGAAAATTATCGTGATCGAATAGCTCTCGCTGGTCGTTTCCGATGATTACCGCAACGTCTGGTGCAACTGCTGCATATTTTTCCGAAAGCGTATTTAAAGCTGAATGACAGGCTGTGGAGCGAGATTGCCAGCGGTCAGGTGTTATTTGTGCCCCCATGTCCTCATTTTGGCGCAGTTTCACTATTTCATTAAATGTGTGTGTGCTTCCCCGAAAATGGTGCTGGGCTAGCTGTCTATCGAACGCGACGCGTCCATCCCACTGTTCCCAAGGCGTAGACAGCATGGGCCCGTGGGATGTAGCCATGCCAAGTACAATTTGTGCCATTTGTTTTGGTCTCCTTTGATATGTTCATCATTATCCATCTGCTACCTGGTTGCAAAGAAGGGGTGCAATTTTTCTTGCTTTGTCATTTGTCCGATTGCTAGGCCTTTCGTAGACTGATACGAAAGACGCTCAATAAGAATAGGGGTGAGACCATGGCAGAACTCCCAAGATTAAATGGGGTTATTGCGGCGCTAGAGGCGGGACAGCCAACGTTTACGGCATTTGCAACGCCTGATGTGCCAACCGCAATTGCGTTTAGCACAACGACGGACTATGACGGTATTGTATTCGAGATGGAACACAATCCGTGGGATGCACTCAATTTACGAGATTGTTTGCAATATATGCTGAACCGCGGCCAAATTGCTAAGTCGGGCTCCATAGCGCCCACTGTCACACCAATGGTACGGGTGCCACCCAACGGTAACGAGGCAGCGCAGTGGCAAGCGAAGCAGGCCCTCGACCTAGGCGTTTATGGCGTGGTTTGGCCACACATCAGTAGTGTGAAAGAAGCCTACAATGCCGTAGCCGCATGTCGCTATCCACGCTTAAAAGACGCACCTATGTACGAACCCGCGGGTATTCGCGGTGATGGGCCGACAGGCGCAGTGCGTTATTGGGGGTTAGGTCAGCAGGAATATTATAGAAAGGCCGATGTTTGGCCTTTAGCTCCCGATGGAGAAATTTTAGTGGTACTTATGATTGAAGATACAGCCGGAATCGCGTGCCTAGACGAAATCCTGAAAAATGTACCCGGCGTTGGAGCAGTTCTAATCGGCGAAGGGGACCTAAGCCAAGAGCTCGGCTATCCGCGTCAATACGAACATCCGATCGTACTGGAGGCTATGGCCGAGATAGTCAATAGTTGTAAGCAAAACAAGGTAGCTGTCGGACATCCGCATGTGACGGCAGGCAATGTGGAGCGGGTATTGAACGAGGGCTACACCTTTCTGATGTCAGCTGTAGTTCGTTCAACACCCGGTCTAGACAAGGGACTCGAACTGGCTGGCCGCCAGACAGTTAAAAAACCCTCTAGCCCTGCCCCGTCATACTGATCTCCGCGCAAAACGATTTTGCCTCCTCCCCATCTCGGGTTCTATCTTTACAGGGAGTGGAGGAATTAAAGGGCTAAAGTTGAACTTATTTTAGGAGCGAATAAATGATTATCGATTGCCACGGCCACTATACCACCGAACCGGCGCAACTGACCGAATACCGCAAGGCGCAACTAGAAGGTCTTGAGCAGGACCCGTCCTTTTTACCGTCACGCGCCGATCTCGTCATTACCGACGACGAAATTCGCGAACGGCTGGAACCGGCTCAGTTGAAGCTTCAAAATGAACGGGGGACGGATCTCACCATCTTTTCACCGCGTGCCGTTGGGATGGGCCATCATCTAGGTAATGAGCAAACTGGTTATTATTGGGCAGAAATTTGTAACAACATGATCCGCCGAGTTTGCAACATGTATCCAAACAATTTTGTACCCGTTTGCCAGCTCCCGCAATATCCCGGGGTAGAGCCCAAGAATTGTATTTCTGAGCTCGAGCGCTGTGTCAATGAAATGGGATTTATAGGATGTAATGTGAACCCCGATCCATCTGGCGCTATGTGGACTGATCCACCTATTACTGACAAATGGTGGTATCCGCTATGGGAGAAAATGTGCGAACTGAATGTGCCGGGAATGTTGCATGTTTCAGGCTCATGCAATCCCAATTTTCATCATACCGGAGCACACTATATAGCGGGTGATACGACGGTGTTCATGCAACTTATTCTGGGTGATCTGTTTAAGGATTTTCCGACACTACGCTTCATCATTCCCCATGGGGGTGGCGCGGTGCCTTTTCATTGGGGGCGGTATCGGGGTCTGGCTCAGGATATGGGTAAGCCCACGCTTGATGAACATCTGTTGGACAATGTTTATTTTGATACCTGTGTTTATCATCAGCCGGGTATTGATTGCATGACTAAAGTCATTCCTACTAAGAATATATTATTTGCCTCAGAGATGGTCGGGGCCGTACGCGGAATCGATCCGGAAACCGGATTCAATTACGATGATACCAAACGATATATTGATTCCACGCCTAATCTTACAGATACCCAACGCGTGCAAGTATTTAGTGAAAATACACTACGTGTTTTTCCAAGATTGGAGCTTTAAAGGAACTAACAGCGTTTCTGAAATTTATGGAATATTTAGTTAAACTTTGCACCGAATTAGGAAAAACGAGTCGCGACAGCGACTCGTTTCATAGAAATTTAGCGTTTTTGTTGATGCTAATGGGCACAATCGGTCTCGATGCTAACCGATTTAGAATTTAGATCTGTGTTGAATTGCTAAGTCTTGTGGTTCGTAGTTCGGACCACCGAAAAATATTTCTTGACTGAATCGTACCCCAGTTTTCCACAAGTTTTACACAATTTATCCACAAATAAGTGGCACCTTCAGATAAGATTCACACCGTCCATCCACCATCTTCTCCACAAAATATTGTGTCTAATTTGGTCTTCTATACCAAATTTTGTTGACTGTCGGTTTCGAGTTCTGGCATGATTCACCTGTTCCGTCAGTTTAGGTAAAGGAAGCCCCGCTTCAAGTCTGCTTATAATATTGGCGCCCAATCGGGCCAGGCAGACATGGGCCACGCGACTCCCTAGACCAAGCTGATGGGCGGGCGTTGATTAGTACAGAGTTTGGGAGGTTTAGGGTGCTCGATATAATTCATAGGGAAGAAGCGCTAGAGGTCTTTCAGACTGAGCGTGGAATTCGCGTCACCATCGATCGCAGCCGGGACGAGAAACTCACCGCGTTTGGGAAAGCGACGTTGAGTGATCGTTATTTGATGCCGGAAGAAAGCTTCCAAGACCTGTTCGCTAGGGTTGCAGCCCATTACGCTGATGATTCAGCACATGCTCAGCGCCTCTACGATTACATCAGTAAACTGTGGTTCATGCCATCGACGCCCGTTCTATCCAATGGTGGCACGAGCCGGGGCTTACCTATTTCCTGTTTTCTAAACGAAGCGTCCGACAGCCTTGATGGAATTGTCAATTTATGGAATGAGAATGTTTGGCTCGCGGCTAAAGGCGGTGGTATCGGCTCTTACTGGGGGAATTTGCGTTCTATTGGTGAGCGGGTCGGCGCCAACGGTAAGACGTCTGGCATCATCCCCTTTATTCGAGTGATGGATTCACTCACTCTTGCGATCAGCCAAGGTAGCCTGCGGCGCGGTTCGGCAGCTATCTATCTGCCAATCGATCATCCGGAAATCGAGGAATTCATTGAAATTCGCCGGCCTACCGGTGGCGACCCCAATCGGAAGGCGCTCAATTTACATCACGGAATTCTAATTACTGATGAATTTATGCGCGCAGTAGAGGCCAACGAGGAGTTTCCGTTACGTAGCCCGAAAGATAGGCATATCGTACGCAAGATCTCGGCGCGAGCTCTTTGGATTCGCTTGTTGACATGCCGTGTGGAAACCGGTGAACCGTATTTTATCTTCATCGATCATGTGAACAAGGCGATTCCCGAGCATCACAAGCTCGCTAATCTGGAAGTCAAGATGTCGAACCTGTGTAGCGAGATCACGCTGCCGACAGGAATCGACAAGGATGGTATTGAACGTACCGCAGTTTGTTGCTTGTGTTCACTCAATTTAGAGACCTGGTTCGATTGGGAGCATGAAACGCAGTTCATTCCTGACATAATGCGATTTCTTGACAATGTCCTCCAAGATTTTATCGAAAAGGCGCCGGGTGAGATGGAACGCGCGCGCTATTCGGCGATGCGGGAACGCTCGGTCGGGCTAGGCGTCATGGGACTGCATTCTTTCCTGCAATCGCAGATGGTCCCCATCGAATCTGTCATGGCTAAAGTTTGGAATAAGAAAATTTTCAAACATATCCGTGCCCAAGCGGACGTGGCGTCAGTTGAACTAGCTGAAATACGTGGTCCGTGCCCAGATGCCGCCGATTACGGCATTATGGAGCGCTTCTCCAACAAGATGGCTATCGCGCCTACTGCCTCGATTTCGATCATATGCGGTGGCTCGTCACCAGGTATTGAGCCAAATGTAGCGAATTCCTTTACTCATAAGACGCTGTCGGGCTCGTTCAACGTCCGCAACAAGTATTTAAAGAAGCTGTTAGCGGAAAAAGGAGAGGATACAGATGAGACCTGGTCGTCGGTGACCACCCACGAGGGATCCGTCCAGCATCTTGATTTTTTAACTGATGATGAAAAGGACGTATTCAAAACTGCGTTCGAGTTGGATCAGCGCTGGATAATCGATCTTGCTGGTGACCGAGCCGAATATGTTTGTCAGTCGCAATCGCTAAATGTCTTTATTCCCGCCGATGTGCAAAAAAAGATGTTGCATGACATTCACTGGATGGCATGGAAGAAGGGTGTGAAAACACTCTACTACTGTCGTTCAAAATCCATTCAACGGGCTGAAGCTGTGTCACACAAGCAAGAAGTGACTAAACTTGATGCAGTAGGCGCTACACCCGTGCCTTCACCAGATGGGATGGAATTGCCGCTCGCCGCCGCCCCGGTTAATGGTGAGGCATCAGATAACGACAACGATTACGATGAGTGTCTCGCCTGTCAGTAGCGCGAGAAAGTTCGAAGTAGTTAAACTAACCCGCCGGGGCCAAATGGCCCCGGTCGCAGCTAAGAGGTCAAGTTAAGCCTTGGGATAATAAAGGCAGGTATGGGAAAGAGGAAACCATGTCGCTGTTGGAAGAAAAGATTGTCTACAAACCGTTTCGTTATCCTTGGTGTTATGAGGCCTGGTTGACTCAACAGCGGGTCCACTGGATTCCCGAGGAAGTGCCGCTCGCCGATGACGTGAAGGATTGGCATAATAAATTGGCCCCCGAGGAGCGGCACACCTTAACTCAGATCTTTCGCTTTTTTACGCAAGCCGATATTGAAGTCAACAACTGCTATATGCAGCATTATTCCAAAGTCTTCAAACCCACCGAAGTGCAAATGATGCTGTCCGCTTTTTCTAATATCGAGACAGTTCACATCGCCGCCTACTCCTACCTACTCGATACAATTGGCATGCCCGAGACCGAATATCAGGCGTTTCTTCGTTATAAAGAGATGAAAGATAAGTACGATTATATGCAAGGCTTCAATGTCGACAGTAAATCCGACATAGCAAAGACATTGGCGGTGTTTGCTGGTTTTACCGAGGGGCTCCAGCTTTTCGCGTCTTTTGCCATTTTGTTGAACTTTCCACGTTTTAACAAAATGAAGGGGATGGGCCAGATCGTTTCCTGGTCAGTGCGAGATGAGTCCTTACATACGGAATCCATGATCAAGCTTTTTCGTACCTTTGTTTCCGAAAATCCTGAAATTTGGACCGACGAATTCCAACGCGAGATTTATTTAGCGTGCAACACCGTAGTTGAGCACGAAGACGCTTTCATCAATCTTGCATTCGAGCTTGGTGGGGTGGAGGGCTTGACGGGTGCTGAGGTCAAGGAATATATCAGATTTATTGCAGATCGGCGTTTGTCTCAGCTTGGTCTCCAGCCCATATTTCGCATCGAGAAAAACCCGCTGCCGTGGCTGGACGAGATCTTGAACGGTGTAGAACACGCAAACTTTTTCGAAAACCGTGCGACCGAATATTCGAAAGCCGCCACTCAAGGTTCGTGGGAAGAAGTGTGGGACAACTAAAGAATAAAGTCTCGAAGTGGGCTAACGCCATTTCATTTTAGTAGAAAGTGAATTAGTGAAATTGGCCTGGGCCGATAGAGGGCTGGTGGTACGATCTACCGGCCCAATTTGTTGTGGTCTGATCCACTTATCAACAATCGGATTAAACTGTCTATCTGATTTAGGAGAAGTTTCCCGCTAATTGATGTACAGAGATTTTTAGTCGATGACACATTCGCTACTCTTGATATCATTCCTTGATCATATTCTTTAGAGGAGGTCCCATATGGCAAACACTAAATTGAATCCCGATACAGTTCGCTCGCCTGGGGTGAACTATCATCACTCAGTCGAAGTACCTGCTGGATCCAGAATGCTCTACGTTGCGGGCCAGACTGGACTTGCTGATGACGACACGATACCACCTGATATAGAATCGCAGTCGGAAATCGCATTTTCGAACATTAATAAAATACTCGAGGCCTCAGGGTTTGGTCTTGACGATGTGGTATTTATGAAAAGCTTTTTGACTCGCCGTGAGGATCGCGAAGGTTACCAAAAGGTTCGAAGTACGATGTGGGGTGATATTAAACCCGCGTCCACGTTCCTACTCGTCTCGGGCCTTGCGCGCCCGGAATTTCTCGTCGAGGTAGAAGTCGTTGCTGCGAAGAGCGATTGATTGCGCACAAACACCGTCTGGCGCGGAGGTGTTTCTCGATCACGTTGGTTGGTTCGTGCCCGATATGAAGGCTGCGAGTCGGAAAATGAAAAGACTCGGATTCTTACTCACGCCGTTCGTTGCGCAACACAACGCGAATCCTGAGGGTGGTCCTGTTGTACCAGCGGGCACCGGCAACCGTTGCGCTATGTTGCAACGAGGTTATTTAGAAATTTTGTCGTCGGTGGAAGGCGTCTCCACCCAATTATCTCAACAGCTTGACGCGGCGGTAGCGCGTTATACTGGCATTCATTTGATCGCTTTTTCCGTGGCCGATGTAAAAACAACTCACGCACAACTCAATTCTAGTGGATTTAAACCATTACCACCCGTGCATTTGCGCCGACCTCTGGAGCTCAATGACGGTACAGAAACTGAAGTGGAATTCACGGTGTTACGTGTCCCGCCCGGCACCATGGAGGAAGGGCGTATTCAAATGTTGCGGCAAGAAACGCCGGATCTAGTCTGGCAGGATCATTTGATAGCGCGTGAAAACGGTATCGCGGCGCTGGCCGGTATCTTGCTGTGTGTTGATGATCCAGCCGCCACTGCCGAGCGGTTTTCGCGATTTATCGACCGGTCATCGGTGGGGGGGGAAGCTTATCGCGTAATTGATTTGGATCGGGGCCGGCTCGGGTTTGCATCGCTAAATGCCTGCCAAGAAATGCTTTCGGGAATCCAAGTACCCACAACACCTTTTATGGCTGCTGTAGCATTACAATCAGGAGACCCTTCGGTTGCGCGTACTCTATGCGAAGATGGCGAGATTGTCTTGCTACCGGATGGGGGTGACGACATGGTGCGAATTCATCCAGATGAGGCGGCTGGTGCGGCTATAGTGATATTCGGACCGGACAGCCAATGGCCGCCTGACGCTTGATCGGTTTTGCTGACTGCCAAATAATATAGGCGGGCTTTTGAGGAGGCAGTTGTGAGTGCGACGCAAGCGATCATTGTTGAACCAACCCATCCGGCGCTGGGTGCTCGGGTTACTGGGGTCGACCTGACCAAACCGATCGTGCCTGAAGTTGCCGATGAGTTGCGATCTGCATTTGCAAGTTATTCGGTCCTTTGCGTGCCTGGACAGGTGCTTGAGGCCGATCACCAAGTTGCGTTCGCTTCGGTGTTCGGGCCCGTCGACGATGATCATCGGCAACTGGACGATCCCAATAATCAGCAATCACGGCGCGGCGTAATGTATGTTAGTAATATTCGTGAAGATGGGAAATTGATCGGTGTTTTGCCGGATGGTGAGATGCATTTTCATTCCGATGGCATGCATCGGGATCGTCCCTACCGCGCTACCTCGCTTTATGCGATCAAGGTTCCGGCTGAGGGTGGAGATACCATGTTCTCCAGTCAGGCGGCCGCTTACGACGACTTGTCGACAGAGATGCAAGAAAAACTGGATGGGTTGCAGGGACGCCACGTGTTCAACTACAACAAAACAACGCGCGAGGAGATGCGGACGGATTTGGATGATAGCGCCTTTGCAGTACATTCTTTGGTTAAGACAAATCCGGATTCCGGACGTAAATCTCTTTATCTCAGCCGCTTGATGACACGTGACATTATTGGCCTTGAGAAAAATGAGAGTGAGGAACTATTGCTCCAGTTGATCGAACATTGTGAAATGCCGAAATTCGTCTATTCGCATAAATGGTCACCCAATGATTTAGTCATCTGGGACAATCGCAGTGTGAACCATGCGCGCAAAGATTTTCCTGCCAATCAAGAACGTTTGCTTAGACGCTTTACGGTGTCTGAAGTTCAATGAAGTCAACTAAACTCTAAGCAATCCGCTAATCGATTACTGAACTCAATTCTAAATATTTATTTGTTTAGACTAAACGGCCACCCGGTAAATGCGGAAAGGCACTGTGTTCGTGTGCGTCGCGGACTGGAATTGTTCTTGCGATATATGAACCGTCAAGTTCTTGTATGTTTTGGACGCCAATGAGGCCCATGGTTGTTAAGATCTCTGTCTCCAGCAAATTTAGGCACGCTACCAGTCCTTCGGCGCCTCCGGCGGCGAGCGCCCACGCTTGGAGGCGGCCGATGCCAACTGCGGTGGCTCCCATTGCCATTGCCTTGACTACGTCGGTGCCGCGGGTGAACCCGCCATCAACAACGACGTCTGCCTTGCCGTCGACCGCTTCTACAATTTCAGGCAACATGTCGATATTACCTAAGGTGAAATCGAGCTGGCGTCCGCCATGGTTGGAAATGTAAATTACCTGGACGCCGTGTTCGACAGCCATTGCGGCATCTTCTGCGGTCTGGATGCCTTTGAGCATGAATGGCGTTGAGCCGATTTCGTCCTGTATCAGCTTTAAAGTGTCCCAAGTCACTCCCTTCTGGAAGTCGCGTGCGGGTACGCGTCGGCTTGCAATCAGTGATGGGTGAAGTCGCTCGCGATTACCGTAGAACGCGGAATCAACAGTTAGAGCAACGCCCCAGTATTTTGCCTTTACCACTCGACGGACCAGCGTTTGGATCCAGTCGTCGTCGCCGCGGACGTATATCTGAAACACTTTAGGGTGAGGGGAATTGGCCGCAATTTCCTCAAGCGTTGGCGCGGTAACCGTACTGATGAAATTGATCAGTCCGAACTCTTCGGCTGCGTCGTCCACATCATTGCCCCCGTTAGTGGTGAACCGTTCCAAACCACCCATGGGTGCCAGCAGCACTGGCATGCGGAGCTTGATACCTTGAAAGGTGCAGGAAGCGTCCGGATGACGAACATCTCTTAGAACCCTTGGTCTAAGCGCAAGGCAGTCAAGTGCCTGGCGGTTGCGTCTGAGGCTGGTCTCAGATTCAGCTGCGCCGTTGATATAATCCCATTCGTCGTCGCTCAGAGCCCTTTTGGCCATGACGATCATCTCGGTGGGGGTAGAAAATTTGACGGTCATGATGGGTTCTTCCAATTATTTTAGTTTGCCGTCGTTGTACTTACACAAATTAGGCTAAAGGGTCAGCATGGCATTACACACTATGTGCACGAGCATGAATTTCCATGCGGCCAATACTCTCGAATTCGGACACCATTACGTCGCCGGGTATGACCGGGGCAAACCCAAGCGGTGAGCCAGCCATGATTACGTCACCAGGATAGAGAGTGTAGAAAGAAGAGGCATGGGAGACAATCTGAGCGATGCCAAATTGCATATCGCTAGTGTTGGAATCTTGTAAACTATTGCCGTTAACGGACAAAGCGATAGAAATATTATCAGGATCCGATATTTCATCGGCCGTGACCATCCAGGGGCCTAATACCGCATACCCGTCGATGGATTTTCGGGAACTTGCGCTTTCTGCTCCACGTAAAGTCATATCCATGCCGATACAGTAACCAACTATATAATCTAAGGCATCGGATTCGCTGATGTCGGTGCAAGTTTTTCCAATGATGATTGTGAATTCTGCTTCGGGATCGTTGCGACGATCAAGAAACCGGAGTGCCACGCCATCCGATGGACCAACTAACGCGCTATTTGCCTTGATGAACATTCTTGGTGGATCACCATCCTTGCGTGATGTACCAACAGGAACGCCAGGACCAAAATCAAGTTTTTCAGCCGCACGATTTTTTCGGTTGCCTGCAATACCGATAATTTTACTAGGATTGGCGATCGGACTGAGAAGCCGGACGGAATCGAGGTTATGCCTATCGCCATGAGAGGCGACCTTGTTGATAGCAGAAAGTATTGCCGCCCAATGAATTATTAATGGGTCACCCATCGGAAAAGACCACTGCAGCGATGGCAAAACTTCCAATGCGGCACTCACATCAACCACCTCGTTTTCGTCGATTAGGCCTAATCGTTCATCGTTAAAACGACAAATCTTCATAAATATTTCTCCGCTATAATTTTAGTTATTTTATACTGTCAATAGTTGGCGATTTTGTGTTCCTCTAGGGCCATGCTCCCTAAAAATGTTTCGAAAACTGGTATTGCCTTTTTGAAATTATCTCTACTATATCGTCCCAATGTCAAACGACCCCGGTAAAATGAAATACATTGTTGTTTCTTGCATCTTAATTCATCGAAAATGATCACAATGGCAACTAAACTGAATGAATCTACAACTATCACTGTCAGCAAGCTTAATCCGGTCATAGGCGCAGAAATCAGAAATATCAATTTAAGCCAATCGTTGTCAGAGGATATGATCGAAAAGATAAGAGAGGCTTGGCATCAAAATTCCGTGCTGATTTTTAGAGATCAGAATTTGTCTGAAGATGACCAAATTCGCTTTGCGGCAAATTTTGGTCCAGTCGCCGGTCGTGTTGCGCCAGTTCACGATGGCGCGCTTGACGCTCCTGACTGGGATAAATTGATGTTGGTTACCGATCATGTGGATACAGATGGAAAGGCCATTGGGTCGCTCGGTCATGGTGAAATGACCTTTCATACCGATAAATGCTACGTCGAACGACCTCACAGAATTTCATTCCTTTATGGCATTGAAATTCCGTCCGCCGGTGGTCACACAAAATTTGCAAGCTTGTGCGCCGCGTATGACAGTATGCCCAGTGGCTTAAAACACAGTCTGCATGACGTCTTTGTCATGCAAGGTCATGAATATGGTGGATATGGCCGTCTAAAACTTGATGTCGATCTGAAAGATATTCATCATTTTCGTCAGCCCCTTATCTTGACCGTTCCTGGTTCAGGCAGGAAGTCACTTTACCTTTCCCGTCTCAATACCATGTGGATTGAGGGGATGGATCGGGGTGAAAGTGAAGCAATCTTGGGACCGCTTTTCGACCTCACCGAAGAACCGGAAAATATCTATGAGCATATCTGGCGCAAGGGTGATCTTCTAATGTGGGACAATCTTGCCTGCCTACATGCACGTACTGACTGGCCGGACGATGAAAATCGTATGCTGCGTCGCTGCACTATTGAAGGTGATCGCCTTTGGTAGATACTGTCAAAAGTTCTATCAGAAAGATCAGCCGAAATTAGCAATGTAAATTTCAGTCAAACTGACAAAGTTAATTCACCTGCCAGAATTCGTGTTTGCGACTATTCCCCTTACATCCCGTGTTGTTAGAAGATTTCGAGTGATGAGCGCAAGATGGGAAAGATTTTGCTAATCACGCTATGTGGCCAATGGACGTCTAGGACCAGTTGGAACAATATTAGATAGAAAATCCAGATTGGTAGGGATATTGCAAGGGTAAGACGCCAACTTTCCTTGCCATGGAACCGCATGTAACCGACTAAAAATAGCAATATCGCGGGCAATAAACCGATCATGTAACCGATACCAACTACACTCAGAGACCATGCTCCGAATACGGCAGCCCTTTTCACAATTTCTCGGTTTTCCAGCCCTTCAAATTTTTCGGTAATGTCGAATATTTGAGGTTTAGTAGTACTTCCCCCTGTCTTTTCAGAACTATTAATTTGAACCGTTTCCTCGGTGAAGAAGAGCTGGGTAAAGAGTAACGTCACAATAAAAAGAAAACCAAAACCGGTGACGATACGGGGTACCAGCTGTGCGCCGAATTCGAAATCACCAGCCATGTAAAAAAATGTTGCGAAGGTGCTGATGATAAATATCGAAAATATTCCTTCCAACGTAAGCTGCGGTTTGCCTTTACGTCTACGAAGTTGTCGACCTTTGCTGTCGGCTTTTCCTGTAAATCCCGCAACGACCGGACGAAGCACGCCAAACAGGGTGAGTGCTAAAATAATCATCACTGGCCATCTTGTAAGCCAGACCCATTCATAGCGTTCAACGGAGATGAACATATAGTTTTCAATTAAAGCACCAAGCACAAAACCCAAGACCAGAGGTGGCCGTGGCCAGCCAGCCCGTTTCATTGTCCATGCGATAACTCCGAATAAGAACATGGTGACGAAATCACCCCAATCGCGTGAGGCTTGATAGGCACCAACAAAAACAACCGAGAGAACGATCGGAACTAAGATACCAATCCGAATGATCGAAATTTTGGCAAGTTGGTTTGCTCCTGCAAGGCAAGCGCCGGCGCCTATAATATTGGCGATGGCCACCGACCACACCAATGAATAGCTAAAGTCCAGCTTCGTCGTGAGCATTTCCTCACCGGGCGGAATATCGAGCAATAAGAACGCACTCAGTAACAGCGCCATGGATGCCGAGCCGGGCACACCGAATGCGATGGTTGGTACCAACGCTCCCCCCTCTTTGGCGTTGTTTGAGCTTTCAGAGGCAATGACACCTCGAATATCGCCCGTTCCAAATGTCGTTGTTGCACCTTTCTCTGTTCGCGTGGCGTGCCCATAGGCGACCCAGTCGATGACAGAAGCTCCAATGCCTGGGATCGATCCCAAACCGGAACCAATTAATGCACAACGCACAACCAAAAATTTGTGCGAAAATACATCGCGTATGCCTTGCATCTGACCGGTCAAGGCATTCTTCGCGATTTCTTTTGCGATGGTTTTACGTGAGATGGCGAGGTCAGCAAGCTCTGGCAAAGCGAAGATCCCCAGAGACAAAGGTACTAAAGGCAGTCCATCATACAAATAAAGTGTGCCAAAGCTCCATCTAAGGGTGGAGGTTTGCGCATCATCGCCGGTCGTAGAGATGAGCAGTCCGATACAGGCTGCCCCAAGGCCTTTGAGCACCGCTCCGCCTGACAATACCGCGACCAATGATAATCCGAAGACGCAAATCGCTAAAAGCTCTGGTGATCCTACTGATAGCACTAATGGACGCAATATCGGCATACTAAAACCAAGCAAGACGGCACCAAACAAGCCTCCCAGCATCGACGCCATGAAGCCCGCACCTAGAGCACGACCGGCCTGGCCGTTGCGCGCCAAGGGATAACCATCGAGTATCGTCGCCGCAGATCCCACTGTGCCGGGTACGCCAAATAAAACTGCTGGGATGGTATCAGATGTGGTGGTTACCGCGAGCAATCCCATCATAACTGCGATTGCAGAGAATGGGTCCATGCCGAAGGTAAATGGTAGCAACAGGGTCAAACCAACAAGCCCGCCAACCCCGGGGATTGCGCCGACCACTAGGCCCATAAAGACGCCGAGGACAAGGAACATGAGGCGTACTGGATCGAAAATTTGATCCAATGCGCTTAGCGCCATGTCCAACATATGTACGTCCATTTGTCTCGCTCAACTAAGAAACCAGCCCATTAGGTGGTAGGCGACCGGCATTATGCCGGTCGCTCTACCCACTCGTATTTGAAACTATGTAGTTATTTTTTCTTTTTCTTACGGCTGAGATATTTTTTTGCAACTTTGACAATGTCTTGGTTGGCGTTCAGCATGCTCAACGCAAGCTCGCGAGACTTACCAGGTCGCATGGGCTTGATCTGAAGACCCCTCTTGTCGGCTTCGGCAAGATACTCCTTGTCATGTAATGCTGCCCAAAACCCCTTGCGGAGGTCTTTAAGTGCTGCCTTCGGATGGCCGGGCGGTGTCATATAGATACGTCCCAACGTTGATGCAGTTGCCATGAACTTGAGAAATTTTTTGTCCTTTTCGTTTTTTGCGTATTCCCAAACCGTCGGCACGTTCGGTAGGTCCACATTCCGGACTAGACCTGATTGTAGGATAATGTGAACTTTCTTTTGGCTTAGCCATGCCTTCTTACAGCATTTGAGGCTTTCCCATGACGCAAAGCGCCCCTGAACTTCACCACGCTCGACGGCAAGATGGACCTTACCGAGGCCTTTGTAGCCCGTGATAATTTTGAATTTAGTGCCAATTAAAGCGTTCATAATGGTTGGCTCGATAAAGGTTGGTGAACCTTTGCCGGTTGAACCCAAAATGACCTGATTTTGGAATACTTCCTTCATAGTTTTAGCTGGGGATGTCGCAGCCCACAATGAGAGCACCGAATCGATTGGTCCGGAACTTACTACCCAGCCAAATCCTTTAGTTTTGTACTTAACACCACGGCGCTCAATGATCTCATTCATAGCGATCGATTTGAGTAGCGTACCCATGGCGGTTCCGTCTTTGGCAGCGGCGTTGTATAGATAGTTGGCGCATTTCACGCCGCCCGCACCGGGCATGGGGTTAATGGCAATCTTGGGATTACCGGGGATATGTTTGACCAAATATTTTTCTAGTACCCGAAGGTGACGGTTATAAGAGCCCTTGCCTCCGCCGGCGGTGTAGATATCTAATTTCTTGCCCTTGTAAAATTGCGCTGCGCCTTCCGTTACCCCGACAATGCTAAGTGCCAGGGTAGCGGCAACGAAACCGCTTATTGTGCCAATATGCTTCATGATTATTGCCTCCCTTGTTCGATATTTATTAGGAACAGATAATTCAACCACAATTAACCTTCGGTCGTCTATTCCAGCAAATGAGAAAACTTTTTACGCGCTAACTCCAGCAGGTCATCCGACGGCTTGGTGGTTTTGTTGAACTTCTCGCGCCAATGGAAGGGACGGCATGCATTAATGATCATGCGTGAATTACTGATATTTCCTTGAGCCCTGTCCTCTGGTGAAATTCGTGGATCCGCCATAGATGCCCAACCCACTTTGATGAAATCCACGTCCTCCACCGGATCACATCGCATTAATGCACCCCACATCAATTCCTCCAAGTTAGCGACCTCGATATCGTCATCGACGACGATGACCCATTTGCCCGCATAGGCACCGGACTGGCATTGGCTTGCAACATGCGCCGCCTGGGTAGCGTGACCTGGATAGCGTTGGGTGATCGAAATTCCTGTCAGCATGTGAGACCCGCCTACTTCATGGCACCACACTTCTTTAACATCCGGCACCCCTGTTGCCTGTACCTGCCGTTTTAAGAGAGCCGATCGGGTAATCGCCCGAAACCGCGAATATTCGTCGGGCAGATGTTGGGGAGGAAAGCCCAGAATGATGGGGTCATTGCGGTGATAAGTTGCAACTATGTCGCAGCGGGGCCGCATTCGCCCGTCCTCGGTGTAGCTGCCGCACCAGTCGCCAAAAGGGCCTTCCGGCACTTGCTCATTTGGATCTACATATCCTTCTAAAACAATTTCGGCGTTAGCGGGAAAGGGTAGGCCAGTGACTTTACCGCGTACCAACTCTACTGGTTTACCGCGCAATCCACCCAGTACATCAAACTCGCTAATATCGCTGGGAACCTCGTAGCCGCCCATGACAAAGCCCATGGGGTCCCCACCGATTACCATGACCACCGGCGTTTTTTCCCCACGCGCTGTATGTTTGTCAAAATGTAGACGACCGTGTTTACCCAATCCTGTATTAAAGGCTACCGTCTTGCTGTCTTTTACCATAATTCGATAGGTACCTAAATTTAGCCAACCGGTATCGGGGTCTTCGGTCACATTGTAGCTACCGGTTCCGATATAACGGCCTCCGTCGCCGTCGTGCCAAATGGGTGCCGGAAACGTTTCTACATCCACATCGTCGTCCAAATGTATATTTTCGAATACTGGTCCATCATCCACGTAGACTGGTGCAATTAGATCCCGCGCATCGTGGGAGTATGCCTCGGCCCAGGCTTCGCTTAACTCCATTTTAGAAAGCTCAGTCGGAAATCCGAGCATCATATTTTTGCGCTTTCCGCCGAATATGTTGGCGAGAACTCGAAAACCTTTATTGTGACCAGGAATGTCATCGAACAAGATTGCCGGTGCGTCCTCCTTATACTTCACTAACGTGCAGGCAAGTCCGATGTCCTGTTGCCAGCTCGCGCCGGTTACCGTTTTTAATTCATCTAATCGTTCCGCCTCGGCGATCCAGCCGCGTAAATCCTCATACACAAGATTGTGTCGGAAATTGCTGATGGTTTCGGGCTTGGAAGATGCTTGTATTGTCATGGTTGGTTACGCTAAGTGGCCAAATTTTTGATGGGCCTTCTCCAAAAGTTCGGGCCGTGGTTTTGTCGATTGTGGAAACCGGTCGCGCCAGTGGAAGGGTTTAGTCGCATCGATAATCAGCCGCGAATTAGTAACATTGCCTTTGGCTTTTTCATCGGGATGCAGCCTGGGATCTGCATTAGACGTCCACGCGTTCCTGATAATGTCCATTTCGGTGGCTGGATCGCAACACATAAGGGCCGCCCAAATCAACTCTTCTAGATTAGTTACGTCGATGTCCTCATCAGTCACGATGACCCATTTGCCCGCGTAAGCACCTGCATGACACTGGCTTGCTATGTGTCCCGTTTGTGTTGCGTGACCGGGGTAGCGTTGCTTGATGGAAACGCCAGTGAGCATGCGAGAGCCGCCTACTTCGTGACACCAGACCTCTTGTATGTCCGGCACGCCGGCGGCCCTAATATTCTTTTTCATTAGAGCCGAACGGGTTATAGCCCGGAAACGGGAAAACTCGTCTGGCAAATGTTGAGGAGGAAAACCGAGAATAATCGGATCATTGCGATGGTAAATAGCCTCTATATCACAGCGAGGTCGTACACGACCTTTCTCCGTATAGCTGCCGCACCAGTCACCAAAGGGTCCTTCCGGTACTGTCTCCGTAGGATGGACCCAACCCTCAATTACTATTTCTGCGTTGGCAGGAAATGGGAGGCCCGTGACTTTTCCACGCACCAAGTCGATAGGTTTGCCGCGTAATCCACCGAGTACATCAAACTCGCTGACGCCCGACGGTACTTCGTAACCACCAAGTAAAAATGCTAATGGCTCTCCCCCTACCACCATCACCACCGGCATCTTTTCGCCGCGTGCGACATGTTTGTCGTGGTGGATGCGTCCGTGCTTGCCCGGTGCCGAATTGTAGGCAACGGTTTTTTCGTCGATCACCATGACCCGGTAACAGCCCATATTATACCAGCCCCCATCGGGATCCTGGGTTACGTTGTAAGTGCCGGTTCCGATATAGCGCCCACCATCGTCCTCGTGCCACAGGGGAGATGGAAAATCGAGCACGTTTATGTCGTCGTCCATCATGATATTCTGGAAAATTGGGCCGTCTTCCACATATACCGGGGGGATTAAGTCACCAGTGTCATGAGAATATACGTTAGCCCAGGCTTCGCTTAGCGCAACCTTGTCTAGATTGGTTGGGAAGCCAAGCGTCATGTTTTTACGCGCGCCGCCAAAAAAGTTAGCAAGCACGCGAAATCCTTTTTTACAACCTGGAACCTCGTCAAAAAGCAGCGCAGGCGACCCGTCTCGGTATTTTACCACCGTGGCCGCTAGCCCGATATCCTCCTCCCAACTCGCACCTTTAACAATTTCGAGCTCGCCCAGACGCTCCGCTTCGTTCAGCCAATCACGCAAATCGTCATAATCGAAACGATGCTGGACGTTATGGGTCGATGGGACTTCGGAGGGCGCACTCTCCGCCATGTTCTTAATCTCCCTGTTTCACCCTTATATTTATACGGGTTTGTGGCCCCTTGTTTGGGCTCTGTATTTAAAAGGGTAACGCCGCACGTTTTCACGGCGCTAGACCTTTTCTAATTAAAATTCATCTTATGGCATGAGGCCCCTGCTTACACTATTACCTTCAATAGGGCCGGTCGCCGGTGATAGTAACCCGTTGCATTGTCCGAATCTGGCCTTCTGGAACGCCGCCCCGGGCAATATGCATAGTGCACCGATTGTCCCATAGTACCAGCTCGCCCTTCGCCCAGGTGTGTCGGTAGCTGAAATCAGGATTTTCTGCATGGCTAATTAAATCCAGTAAAAGGTTTTCGCCCTCGTCCGGATCCATGCCGTCCACTTTGATAGTAAATCGGCGGTTGATGAAAAGCGCCTTTCGTCCGGTGTCCGGATGAGTCCTTACAATAGGGTGGATCGCGTCTGGTGTGCGTGCTTTAACGTCATCAGTCAAGGGCGACCAAATGGAGCCCGCCCCAGCAACCTCGGAAGCGTCCTTAGGCCGCTCAAGTCGAGGATTAAGCCTATTATCGAACTGATGTGCCGCATTCAGATTTGCGATGCGTTTCTTGGTCTCCTTCGGCAAGGTTTCATATGCTTTATACATATTTATCCATTCCGTGTCGCCGCCATCTGGGGGAACCTCTATCCCATAAAGCAAGGAACAACGGCTAGGATGGTCCATATATGACAGATCCGAATGCCAAACACTGCCACCATCCTTCAGGCTGATATAATCTCCTTTTTGGTCTTTGCGGTTGGTTAACAGAAGAATTTCCGGGTGGTCATCCAGGAGATACTTATCCTCTGGGTGGATTTCCGGCGGCCCAAATCGGGATGAAAAATTAATATGCTGCTCATTGGTGATGTTTTGGTCTGTAAACACTAAGACCAAATGTTCGTACCAGGCCGCAAGAACCTGCTCAAACATGTCTTTTGAAATGGGTTTTGACAGGTCTAGCCCGGTTACTCGGGCGCCCATAGCGTCGGACAAAGGTGTTACCGCAAATGTCATAGAATAGCCCCCCACTCTTTAGGCAAATCGTAGAACTAACCTTCGTAATTTATCGAAGGTCGGTAAATCCTATTGAGCGATCAAATTATGGTCAAGTCGCTAGAGTTTATTGCCTCCTTAATTTATGACGAGTAAGCCAAAAGTATGAATCATAATTTTGTCCCATAATAACAATAGGGCAGCCTATCCAACTGCGGTCTAGCCTAATCGCCAAGAATGCTCTCCAGTAAATTATTGGGGGTGCTGCGCGCTATCTCAATTTCTTCATCAGTCATGTCTGATGCTATGTCAGCGAATAATGGTGTCGACAGATAGCGCTCACCCGTATCGGGTAGCATACAAAGGAGGGTTGTCTTTTCCGGCGCATCCTCACAAATTTTTAGTGCACCCGCAAAGGTAGCCCCGGCCGTAATTCCTACGAAGATTCCTTCCTTGGCAGCTAGGTCTTGGCTGCATTTGTTGGCTTCCGACCCACTGATGGTTACTACTCGATGGATAGCACCCGAGTCTGCAGCATGGCCGGTAAGCTTGGATATAAAGTTCGGCCCCCAGCCCTGTAGCGGATGTGGATTATATGCGGGATGATCGCCTACAGGATTATTCTCAGCATCCTGTTGCTGCGGTTCACCGCTGGAAAGCACGGGTGCTTCTTCGGCCTCACAAACGATGATTTTTGTCTCCGGCCGCTCTGCTGCCAGCACGCGCGCCACTCCCTTGAGAGTGCCACCAGTGCCATAACCTGTGACCCAATAATCCAACGCTTCGCCAGTAAAGTCGCGTAAAATTTCTTGAGCTGTAGTTTGTGAGTGATAGTCAGGGTTTGCTTCGTTTTCGAACTGTTTAGTCATGAACCAGCCGTATTTCTCAGCTAGCTCTCTGGCTTTATTGATCATACCGGTGCTGCGTTCGGCTGCGGGCGTAAGTACTACTTTGGCACCTAGAAACCGCATTAGTTTGCGGCGCTCTACACTGAAGGATTCTGTCATGGTAACGACTAATGGGTAGCCTTTTTGGGCACACACCATAGCAAGACCAATGCCGGTATTTCCGCTAGTTGATTCAACGACAGTTTGACCGGGCTTTAGCGCGCCTGAACGTTCTGCATCCTCGATGACGCCTAGTGCAAGCCGGTCCTTTATCGATCCTAAAGGATTAAACGCCTCTATTTTGACGTACAAATTGACATGGTCAGGCGCAAGATTATTGATCCGGACCACCGGTGTGTTGCCTATGGTCTCCAGTATACTTTCAAACCTTGGCATTTTATTAAGAGACAGACTCCAGCGGATATGGAATTAAAGTGGGGCCGTCATTTGTCTTTACTTCACCAGTTCTTACATCATAAGTGTGTTGTTTGAAGGTGCCGGCTTTCTGGGCCCTTACGATAAAGGCCATACTGTCCGTTGGACCTCCATGTTCTTGATGGATTGCACCGGGTGGCACTGTGTCAATATCGCCCGGTCCAATCTCTTTAGACCCCAGTGCCTCCAGGGTGGCCGGCCCTTTGTGGCGGGAACCCAAGTCTGTACGTTCGTAACGATACATTGTTTCGTGGCCCTCAATAATCCCGTAGAGGGTCCAAACATCGCCATGATCGTGTACACTAGTGACTGAATTGGCTTTACGAACGGTGGCGTTGAATACGAAGCCGTAATCGGGATCTTCGTAGAACAACAAGTTTTTGACTTTGGGCGCTCCTTCTACGGTTAACGGCCAGGTTTTAGAACTTTTTTTGAGCTCTGGATCGGCGAGTAGTGGCTTCATCGCTTCTTTAACGCCTGACCAAAGCATATCCGGATCCAGGTTTTGGGAGTAGAGTGCCCGAATTTCGTCGACGAATTTTTCTGCTGAAGGCAGTGTAGGTTTATCCATAGAGGTCTCCTTCCCAATCAACGGAGTATCCCATTTTCCGGTGATTTACACCAGCTAATCAGTCCAGTCCAATTTGGTGGTTGGTGATATGCCATTAAACGTTAAACGCCAATGGACCGGGCTATAGCCATTGCGTGCCCACTAAATCAATGGGTGTCGAATATTTTCTGGTATTCATTGAGCCTGGCACGCACAGCGGCGGCTTCTGCTTCTGTCGGATTGGTGGGGTCGGTAGCTGGTGGTGGTGCACCTAGTTTCATCAGACAAGCGATTAACAACAACCGCGCCTTAGTGGCGGTTAAATTACTTCCGCCAATAAAGCAGCCGCCACCTGCAGAGAAGCCCTCATTATTACCGCGTCCAACGCGCACTACCGGCATACCGCTATGGGCCGCCTGTACTAACAATTTCTCGCGGGGTTTATTAGTCATCGAGCCGTAGGGAGACTGCCCTTCTATGACAAACCCGGATAGCGGATTGTTGCGCAAATTATCCTCAATTTGAGCCAGTGTATCCACCTCACGATCCGAGCTACTGTCGAACGATTCGGCCATGTAGTTGGCATCTTTTGCGATGGCCACGTGGGGTACTGCGGATTCCAATAAATTTTCACCGTCTTTTATGGCAACTTCGGTAATTTGGATGCTGTTACCCATTTTAACTACGCCTCGAACACTTTTTGGTAATCGAGTGCGGTTGACGTCTGATTTCCAGCTATGTTTGGCGCTCGGTACATAGGTTAGGATTGGACCCATGCCATGTCCCCGCATACCTCCAATTATACCACCATGTCCGCCGGTGACCGTATAACCACCTGGTCGCGCGTCACCCTTTTGGACTTCGCGTGATGCAAAGATCTGTTGCTCCTGGATCACCACCATACCCGCTTTGTTACGAGCCTGATCGTCCTTCCAAACGCCCGAAGTTATGTATTCTACCGAATCTACGAGGTTCTTGGGTCCGTCATTGCTAATTTCACCATGGGTCCGCTGAGCGGCATTCCCAACTACCGGTAGATTTGTATCGAGTAACAGGTTGAGCCAAAACAACGTTTCTTCAATTCGAGGGCTCCCCTGTGTCCATATAGCCCCCATATAATCACCCGTATCAAGAATACGTTGGGCCTCATTTGCGATTCGGGCTAATGCTGGTCTTGGTGGCGACCCAGATAGATGACGTGGCCGATAAACAAAATAATCCTGCCCCAATATTTCCGGAGAGATGTCGCCTTTGCCTACGTCAGTGCGCTGGTCAGCGGGCAGACCCTTTGTATAACCGCTGGAGGGCAGGAGACGAAAGAACTCCAAATGGGCGCGCATTGAAACCATATTGCCTGTACCATCTTCTGCAATACTTAAGCGGTCTATCTCCTCGAACATGCGCGAGCCGTCGGGGTAGTAGGGTTGGCGAGATTTGTCCGCCGGTGCACCGGGAAAGGCGGTGTCGTCGTCCCAAGCGGTACCATCGGTCTGTCGAGCCATGTAGGGAAGGGGGTAAAGCCCGTCTGCTGGTTCCATATCGATGCGATAGACCGGTTTATCACTTGCGACTTGGCGGGTTTCCTTAAATTGCCCATCAGTACCAAGAAAACCGTCTGGTGGACCATATAGCTCGGCGGCATCTTCTTCCAACGGATGAGCACTGAATTGTTCTACATAAACTGTTGCAGGCGCAGCCAAACGTTGCGGGCGCAAAACATCGAAACGGGCAGGGCTACCATCGGGATTGGTACGCAAGGGTAAACCATATTGTGTGCGCGCTTTGTTGCTCGTAACTAAAGGCGGGCTGTTGCTTATGGTGGCATTGGAACCTGAAAGATGTGCGATACGAGGTTTTTTAGTCATAGCATCTACCTATGAGTTGACGCACAACGAAATGTGGTCGCGTGAATGCAATCCCAGTACGAATTAGTGAATCTGCCAACATGGATAATTTTGACATACCCCACCCTATTAATGCCCTCTTATTAGAATAATCGTATCACGGCCTGTCGGGTTCGTCTTCTGGGGGGCGGCCGACCGTAAATTAGTATTTGAGAATTCTAGTACATTTATTTAGATGAGGGTGTGAGGTAGTACTAGCGCATGTCAGATGAGCATTGGATATTTGGTTATGGCTCCCTTGTATGGCGGCCGGATTTTCCCTATCGCGTACGAGTGCCCGCTTTTATAAAGGGCTGGAAGCGTCGATTTTGGCAGGGCTCCACTGATCATCGGGGCGTACCCGGTGCGCCTGGCCGTGTGGTCACGTTGCTACGCGAGGCGGGTGCCGTTTGTTGGGGTATGGCCTACGATATAGGCGGAGATGATCTTAAAGCGACGCTCAAGCACCTCGATTATCGAGAAAAGGGCGGCTATAGCATCCAAACCACTGATCTCTATTTCACTGCTGGCAGTAATGCTACCAGTACTGCCAACGCGGTGATCTATGTGGGAACACCAGAAAATCCAAACTATCTCGGGCCTGCCGATATAGGAGCGATTGCTTGTCAGGTGAAGGCATCCCGTGGGCCTAGTGGTCCTAATGATGAATATGTACTGCGACTTGCTGAAACGCTACGCGAAATGGGTGTTGACGATCCACACGTATTCGATATTGAGGAGCTGATACGTGAGAATTGAAAACTGATTGGGCCTAACTATTGGAAATTTCAAATAACGGTCAAAAACTTCGCATTGATCGACTGAATTTAGTTGTAAGTCAGTTAATACTTCTTCAATTCGAATAATCATCGAAATAAATTTCGATATTTACAAAAATTTGCAATATTATACTTCGTGCTAACGGACTTTCTTGGTTATTTGAATGACTTGGATATGCGCGACTATATTGAACTAGCCTCTGATAACGTCCGCGTGGCAAATTCCGAGGCCGTGTTGGCTCTTAAGAATTTTTGTCGAGGTATTGAGGAAATTCTGGAGAATACGCCTCAATGCGGTGTGCCTAAAAGGGTCGCAAAATTGTTGCCTGACGTGCTAGCAGTTCCCGAATTATTGACAAGTGTTCAATGTCAGTCGCCGCCCGGTTCTTACGGACGAAACAGTGTTTTCATCAGTCCACAAGACATGTTTTCGGTTGTAGCTATGGTTTGGCCTCCGGGTGTTACCACTCCGATCCACGATCATCGGGATTGGTGCGCGCTGGGTGTCTATAAAGGAAAAATCGAAGAAACATATTACGCACCGGCAAGTGAGGCGTCAGACTGCACCCGTGCTATCCCGCAAAACACGGGGTGCCATGCACCTGGCGCGATTACATACACATCGGTCGATAGGTGCAATATTCATAAAATCCATAACTCAACAGATGCAGTTGCTATCTCCGTCCACGTTTATGGCGGTAACTGTGAAAAACTTGGCCCTAACCTTGACAGGGTTTACACAATCTAATTCCTTAAATCGGACTTGACGCGCGCCGCCCTATGGGGCACATCGCGACTCTAAATTTTATGCCTTAAAAAAATATATTATTAGCGAGGGGAACCACGATGCGTGCTGTATGCCTGCATGAACAGGGTGGGATCGACAAATTAGTATTGGATGAAAATTACCCCGACCCTGCACCGGGTGAGGGTCAAGTGGTAATCCGTGTCGGTGCTACGTCGCTCAACTATCATGATGTTTTCACTTGTCGCGGCATGCCTGGCATCAAAATTCCTATGCCTATGATCATCGGTCTCGATGTCGCTGGTGAAATAATGGAGTTGGGAAAGGGAGTTGCTGGTTGGAAACCGGGCGATCGAGTATTGGTGAATCCACTCGACCCCACCGACCCTACTAAAGGCCTGATGGGCGAAATGGTCCCTGGTGGGACTGCGGAATTTTGCCTAGTAGAGGCTACCCGCCTAATCCATATGCCTGATGGGGTCAGCTTCGAACAGGCTGCGGCTTTGCCTGTCGCATACGGTACCGCCCACCGTATGATGATTACTAATGGTGGCATGCAAGGGGCAGAGCGGGTGCTGATACTAGGTGCCAGCGGGGGCGTTGGATCTTGCTGTGTGTTGCTCGCTAAAATGATGGACTGTGAGGTTGTTGCCTGCGGCAGTACCCAAGACAAACTCGAAGCGCTGACAAATTGGGGTGCAGATCACGTGATCAATTACAAGGAGGATGATTTTGTAAAAATTATCTGGAATCAGTTTACTAAACCGCACCGCCGTAAATTCGAAGGCGGTGT
>CAYZMI010000026.1:26645-30600 GCA_964479475.1 uncultured Rhodospirillaceae bacterium
GGTAGGCCCAAGGGCGTATTACTACATCACAAAGGACAGCGATGGATGATCGAACAGCTGATCCGAAGCCGTGAGTTAACCGAACAGGATTGCGGCGTAATTTCAGCGCCGCTATATCATAAAAACGCGTTATTGGCAGTCAAATCAGCGCTCGGTGCGGGTGGCCGTGTGGTCCTGTTGGCACGGTTCGACGCGCAGCAATACATTCGTTGTATCGAGCGCTATCGGCTGACTATGCTCACCGGTGTGCCTACTATGTATGCATTGATGCTCCAGCAGGAAGCGCTTCTAGCAAAGACCGATGTTAGCTCCGTACGGGCAATAAGCATGGGCTCTGCGCCGGCATCCGAAGTTCTTTTAGATAACGTTCAAACCGCCTTTCCCCAGGCGCAGATTCGGTTGAATTACGGCATCACGGAAGGTGGTCCCGTATTGCTTGCTTGGAACCATCCCGAGGGGTTTATAAGGCCGCGTAACTCAGTTGGGTATCCTTTGCCCGAAGTACAGGTCAAGTTCGTCGGTGGGCCCGATGAAAACGAAGGGGTACTGCATACTTGCAACCCTGGCGTGATGATCGGCTACCATAAATTACCCAACGAAACGTCCAAATGCCTCAAAAACGGTTGGCTAGACACTGGTGATATTCTCCGCCGGGATGAAGAGGGATGGTTTTACTTTGTTGGGCGCGCTGATGATATGTTCGTCACTGGTGGAGAGAACATCTATCCTGGCGATATAGAAACCATGTTGGAGAGGCATCCGGATGTCATGCAGGCTGTCGTCGTGCCTGCTCCTAATGCACTTAAAGCCCATGTGCCGTATGCGTTTATCGTGCCCAAAGTCCTAAATTCACTGACCGAAGACGAGGTCAAACAACACGCCTTGTCTAATGCACCCGCCTTTGCACATCCTCGACGAGTATTTTTTATGGATGTACTGCCTTTGGCTGGTACCAACAAGATCAATCGCAATCTTCTAAAGGAAAAAGCAGCTGAGGTGGCGAGAGCGGACGGCAGCGCATAGCCTTTAAGTCTTTCTTGTCACTATGTTTCAGGATTCATTGGATATGGCGGCAGGGCGGCTAGGCGTCGCGTATTAAGTCATCCACGTAACCTGGTAGGGAAAAACTCGCGATGTGTATCTCAGGGGAATAGTAACGTGCATTTAATTTTAGTCCGTTAATTCGGCGATCGATCTCGTCGGCTGTGGTTTGACGTGGGATGACGCTATTGCAACCCCAGCCGAAAGTCATATAGCCCGCGCCATAGGTTGGCACCTGTGTAAGGTATAAACTGGCGTCGACGAATAAGGATTTCAGGCGCCGGTATGTATCGGAGGCTTCTTTTTCCTGCATAAAGGTCACGCCGCTCTGTGCTACTAATATACCCGGCTCGTTTAGACATTTGGCGCAATCAGCATAAAATCCCGGCGTAAACAAAGCCGTCCCAGGGCCAATGGGGTCGGTAGAATCGACGATAATTATGTCGAATTTTTCTTCGGTTTCCGCAACGAATTTTACGCCGTCCATGAACCGTAAATCGGTACGTGGATCGTCGAACGCACCATTATTTAGACTGGGTAAAAACTCACGGCAGATATTTACTACTTTTTCATCGAGTTCGATCATCACGGTGGTTTCCACTGGATGTTTAAGTGTTTCGCGCAACGCGCCGCCGTCGCCACCACCGATGATCAAGATGCGTTTTGCATGTCCGTGGGCGATGATGGGCACATGGGCAATCATTTCGTGGTAACAAAACTCGTCGATTTCTGTGGTTTGAACTATCCCGTCGAGAGTTAGCACCCGACCGAACCGCGCATTAGAGAATATTACCGCGTTCTGAAACGCGGTTTTGCCCTCAAACAAAATTTCCTCGATTTGAAGTGATTGGCGGAAGTCTGGATACAGATTTTCGCTGAACCAGCGATGGCTCACGTGACCAAGCCTCGGCGATAGGTGTTAACCTGCATGTCATCAGGCGAAAAAAAATCGCACAATACAGGTAATGCATTCTCCGGTTTACAATTTCCACACATAAAGATGTCGAACGCGGCAAAATGGCGTTCTGGCCATGTATGGACGCTGATGTGGGATTCGGCGAGCACCGCGACGCCTGAGATGCCCCCATTGTTAAAGCGGTGTAAATGCATGTGGAGGATTGTCGCTTCGCATGCATCTGCCGCAGCGCGCAGTGCGCGTTCCATAAGGTCTTGATCGGTCAAATTCTTTGCGCCCCATAAATCCACTAAAACATGCCCTCCGGCATAAGTTTGGCCGTCGTGTTTGACAAAATAATCATTTTGTCGTTCGTTCTGGACGTCTCTTTGTAAGGTGCTATGCGATTGAGAGGAACTGGTTTGGCCCGCTTGCGATGACGTGCCGCCCGCCTTGGTTTCGATCGGTTTTACAAATTTGTTAGTTGCCAAGGATGGCTTCTGCGCCATACGACCTACCTTTCGTGTGAAACGAATTTACCCAAGTTTTGTGGGCGGCGATTTGTCGGTTATTCCAATGCAGATTGCAAGCAAAATTCTACATAAAACAACAAATTTTGATTAATTTTATGTCTATACCGTTTGCAAACTAGAATTCTAGTTCATTGATGCCAAATACTGATGCCGCCCCGCCCGTAGCTGCTTGTTCCAATGCCATCGCTCGCGGTAATAGAGCCGACGCATAATATTCCGCTGTCGCTAATTTGATGGAGTAAAATCCGTCGCAGTCGTCACCATTTGCAATGTGGCGATGCGCTATGAGCGCCGCTCGTGCCATTAAATAGCCGCCCAAAACCGTGCCAAACAGATCCAGATATGGGACGGCGGCTGCATCCGCCAACTCGGGCTCGTGTTTTGCTGCATCAAGCAGACGATGGGTGGTGCGTGCGAGTGCCGCACCTGCCTCTGCGAGGCGTCCACGAATCACGATTAGAGCTTCATTTTCACCAGTTTTGCTTAATATACCATCGAACTGGCGCATCTCTTCGATCATGCCACCAATTATTAACCCTGAATCCCCGGCGAGCTTGCGACGGACCAGGTCGAGCGCTTGTATACCGTTAGTGCCTTCATAAATGGGCGTAATTTGTGCATCCCGAAGATGCTGTGCCACCCCGGTCTCCTCAATATAACCGGCGCCGCCGTGTACTTGGATAGCGGTGGATGCTACGTCGACTGCCCCGTCCGTACACCATGCCTTAATGATGGGGGTATAAACGCCCACTCGCGCCTCATGTAACGCCCGGGTTTCGTTGTCTGGATGCCTCGCGGCGATATCTACAGAAAGTGCTGCCTCCAACGAGATGGCCCGCATTGCCTCTATCCGTGCTTTCATGGAAAGTAACATGCGCCGAACATCGGCATGGCGAAGGATCGGAATTTGTTTATTTTCGTTACCTTCCGGATCGGTACCCTGAAGGCGTTGTTGTGCATAAGCCAAAGCTTGTTGATAAGCCCGTTCTGCGATGCCTATACCCTGGTGCCCCACCGCCATTCGAGCGGCGTTCATCATAGTGAACATCGCACTGAGACCCTTGTTCTCCTCACCTACCAACCAGCAAATTGCACCGTCGCTGTTGCCGTATTCCATCATGCAGGTAGGGCTCGCATGCAGCCCTAGCTTTTCTTCTAGCGCTAGTGGCCGCATGTCATTGCGTTGTCCCAGCGAGCCGTCCCTTCCAGGCAGAAATTTAGGAACGAGGAATAGCGACAGACCCCTATTGCCCTCAGTTGCGTTCTCAATTCGCGCTAGCACTAGATGCACAACATTGTCAGTAAGGTCGTGATCTGCCCAACTAATGAAGATTTTCTGCCCTTTAAGGCGGAAGGTGCCGTCATCTGCCCTCGTTACCTTGCTATTAATTGCGCCTACATTAGAGCCTGCCTGCGCTTCGGTAATTACCATGGCACCGGTCCATTCGCCGGTTACTAGCTTGGGGAGATAAACTTCCTTTAGTTC
>CAYZMI010000027.1:0-26324 GCA_964479475.1 uncultured Rhodospirillaceae bacterium
ATGTAACGGACCGTACTGGGATGGTCAGTTGGATCAATAAATGCGACAAAAATACGCCCTTGGATCTAGTCATCGCTAATGCCGGTATATCGGTGGGCGACCCCAAAATTGGAAATGGACTATCTGCAACACGAGCCATTTTCTCGGTAAACATAGATGGTGCCGTTAACACTGTATTGCCTGCGCTGAATAAGATGTGTAAGCGCAAATTTGGGCAAATTGCCATTATCAGTTCGTTAGCGGCATTTCGCGGACTTCCGGGTTCACCAGCCTATTCTGCGTCCAAGGCAGCGGTTAAATCGTGGGGAGAAGGTCTCAGAGCTCGATATGCATCTGAAGGCGTTCGGATTTCGGTGATTTGTCCTGGATTCGTCGTAAGTCGTATGACGGCCCAAAATTACTTTCATATGCCGTTTTTGATGAATGCCGAACGTGCTGCAGGCATTATTGAGCGCGGCTTGGAAAAAAATCGAGGCCGCATCGCCTTTCCGTTAGCGATGTATACTGCTTCATGGTTGCTCCAAATGTTGCCGATCTCTATCACCGATAGGATCACACGTAATTTGCCAACAAAAGAATAATTCGACCGCAGTAAATCCCTTAAACCAGCTTTTTGTCGGTAATATGGATATCCTGTTGAGGAAACGGAATGGTAATGCCTGCTTCATCCAACTTTAACTTGATACCTTTATTCGTATCAAACAGAACTGCCCAATAGTCCACCGGGTTAACCCAACAACGCAAATTTATGTTCACCGAACTATCGGCTAATGCAACAACCATTGTTTCTGGAGCCGGCTCATTCAGAACTCGCACATCACCTTCAAGATACCCTTGTGCCAAGGACAAGGCTTCGTTCAGGTCGTCCTCGTATGCAATTCCAACTACAATATCAATTCGTCGACGTTCGGACCTAGAATAATTCTTCAAAGTTGTATTCAGTAATAGCCCGTTGGGTACATAGAGAAATACCCCATCCGCAGTTGTAAGTACTGTAGCAAACAACCCTATTTCATTTACTGCACCCGATTGGTTACCCGTATCGATAAATTCCCCAACCTTAAACGGACGTAGGATAAGCAATACAACTCCTGCCGCAAAATTTGACAACGTGCCTTGAAGTGCCAAACCGACGGCTAAGCCTACTGTACCCAATACAGCGATGATACTTGCGGTCTCAACGCCGAATTGGCCCAGAACAGCTGTGACAACCAGCGCGAGAATTAAATAGCGAACGATATTCGATAAGAATGGCGACAGTGTGTCGTCGACCCGCGATGTACTGTCTAGAGCCTTCCGAGTAGCTCGCCCAGCCCAACCCGCAAACATCCAGCCGATAATTAAAAGGACCAACGCGCCAATTACATCGAGCGAATAAGCCGTGATAAGTTCTAATACTTTTTCTGCTGCGGCACTAATATCCTGTTGCATTGTATTCCCCCGATTTAGCCGCCTGTTGTTATACCATCCATTACGAAAAAAACTATTCAGGGCAAAGAATTTCGCTTCTGTTGTTGTAGGCGCCGCCAATGGGCGACATTACGATTATGCTGTTTAAGAGTTGTAGAAAACAAATGACCACCACTTCCGTCAGCAACGAAATAGAGGTCTTGAGCATCCGATGGTTTGACCGCCGCAAGTAGAGCAGCACGACCTGGATTTGCGATAGGGCCCGGCGGCAGTCCATTTCTCAAATAGGTGTTGTATGGAGACTGTATCTTCAGGTCTTCTTGTGTCAGAGGTCGTTTTAACGGAGTTGCGCCTCGTGTTAACGCGTAAACTACTGTTGGATCTGTTTGCAACCGCATACCGCGTTTTAATCTATTGTGAAACACTGCTGAAATGCGCTTACGTTCTCCTGGTTTACCAGTTTCCTTTTCGATTAGAGAGGCCAAAATTAACGCTTCTTGAGGCGAACCAATCGCAATAGTCTCGCCTCGCATAGCCCAAATTTTTTTCAGCTCTATGTCCATCGCCGTTTTCATACGAATTAACAGCTCTTCACGCTTATCGCCATATGAGAAAAAATATGTCTCCGGAAGAAGCGATCCCTCCGTTGCTATTTCTCGGGTCACCCTTCCTTCCAACCCAACTTTTACGCTAAGTAAATTCAGAATTTGTTGCGTCGAAAGACCTTCCGCAATTGTCAAACGCCGTTTTACGGTTTTGCCTGATGCAACTAAACGCACAGCATCGCGCATGCTAACTCGTGCAGGAAATTCGTACTCTCCGGCACGCATTATCTCATCCATTCCGTCGAGGCGAATGCCAATCCGAAATATGGATACATCTTGAATTATACCGGCTCTCCAAAATTGTTTAGCTATTTGCGCTACAGTACTCCCCTTTTCAATTATTAATGTGCGTTTTGCAAGAAGTGGTCCCTCTTTTAAGTATCTATCATAACCAAAGCCAATGACAATAATCGCCACGGCAAAGATCATTGCCATGGAAAATAAGCCTATGCGGACTGTGGCCCGCCTCATCAGCGTTACGGATAAGCAGAAAAGACTAGTGTCGCGTTTGTCCCACCAAAACCAAATGAATTAGACATGACCGTCTTTACCGTACGTTCCTTAGCTTGATGTGGAACAAGATCGATATCGCAGCCCTCAGATGGGTTGTCCAAATTCAGAGTAGGGGGCACTACACCGTCACGAATTGAAAGAATAGAATAGATTGCTTCTACACTGCCGGCAGCACCGAGAAGATGACCTATCGCCGACTTTGTCGACGACATAGAAAGGCTGTAAGCATGTTCGCCAAACAACTTCTTAACCGCGTTTAATTCGATTTCATCACCTAACGGTGTCGAGGTCCCGTGTGCATTGATATAATCGATTTTTTCGGAGTTAAGGCAAGCGCGTTTGAGGGCCGATTTCATCGACCGCAAAGCCCCACTGCCATCCTCGGCGGGCGCCGTAACATGATGTGCGTCTCCAGACATGCCATATCCAACAATTTCTCCATAGATCGTCGCACCACGTTGCTTAGCATGCTCCAATTCTTCCAAAACCAACACACCTGCTCCTTCGGCCATTATAAAGCCATCTCGATCTTTATCCCAAGGACGCGAAGATTGTTTAGGTCTATCGTTGAATTTACTCGCTAGTGCTCGCGCTGCTGCAAAGCCAGCGATCCCAAGCCGGCAAACCGCTGCTTCAGATCCACCCGCGATCATCACATCCGCATCGTCATATTGAATGATCCTCGCCGCATCCCCAATCGAGTGAGCACCGGTAGAGCAAGCCGTAACCGCCGCGTGATTTGGTCCCTTAAACCCGTGCTTTATGGAGACTTGGCCAGATGCAAGATTTATCAGTATCGATGGTAGAAAAAACGGTGAAACCCGCCTGGGACCACGCTCCTTTAACGTAATTGAAGCCTCATCTATACCCGGGAGACCACCGATTCCTGAACCAATCATGACCCCAGTACGTTCCTTATCTTCATCCGACGTCGCGTTCCATCCAGAATCTTCTATGGCTTGCTGTGCTGCGACAATGGCGTAAAGAATAAATTGGCCCATTTTTCGGCGGTCTTTCGAATCGATCCATTCGTCGGCATTGAAATTTCCGTCCGAATAATCTCCGAGGGGCACTTGCGCACCGATTTGAACGGGCAAATCGGATACATCGAAAGATTTTATGATATCAATACCGCATTGCCCTTCGAGCAACCGACTCCAACTACACTTTACACCACAGCCGAGGGGGGTTACGAGGCCTAGGCCCGTTATGACAACGCGTCTCATAAAATCAATGGGGGCTAAGCCAAACTAGAAGAGCTTGGTATATTCCCATTGCTAAGTTGGAGCTCGTAAGCACGTCACCCGTCGGCATTACCTTCAATAAATCCGATCGCATCTTTCACCGTTAAAATTTTCTCAGCTGAATCATCTGGAATCTCGCAACCAAACTCTTCCTCGAACGCCATGACAAGTTCCACCGTATCAAGGCTATCTGCGCCAAGATCATCGATGAAGCTAGCACTATCGGTTACCTTCGCTTCTTCCACACCGAGATGTTCAACAACAATCTTTTTTACGCGATCAGCAATATCACTCATGCCAGCAACTCTCCCAAAATATACAAAAAACCATACACAGCCAATTCTATACAGAATCATATCCAATCGGCCAATCCCGTGATCTCACCTGATAGAAGCCTAATACAATCTGTCACGTGACTGGGCATTCAATAAAAAATTTCAATGGTCTATATCATGGCCATCCCGCCATTTACATGCAAAGTTTGGCCGGTAATGTAAGAGGCCTCATCACTGGCCAAATATGCAACCGCAGCAGCAACATCTTCCGCCTTTCCAAATGCAGACGCCGGTATATTATCAAGTGATCTCTGTAATTGTTCCTCAGTCAGCGCGTCGGTCATAGCGGTACTGATGAAACCTGGCGCAACACAATTAGCTGTAATACCTCGAGACGCTACCTCTGCAGCTAATGCCTTAATGAAGCCTGTCATTGCTGCCTTAGATGCCACGTAATTCGCCTGACCTGGATTACCAACATGACCGACGACCGAAGTAATATTGATAATTCTTCCCCAGCGTGCTTTCAGCATGCCCCGCAATACCCCCCTCGCTAGCCGAAAACCCGCGGACAAATTCACATCGAGCACCGTTGCCCAGTCCTCATCCTTCATTCTCACAATCAAACGATCGCGCGTTAAACCAGCATTATTTACCAGTATATCTATACCTCCCAAAGAATCAGAAACAGCGCCAAGCAAATCCTCAATTGAATTGGGCTCCGCTAAATTTGCTACAAATACATCCGTATTTCCGCGAAGTTCTTCAGCCAAACTTTGCAACGCTGCTTCGTTTCGGCCGGTCAAAGCAACAGTGGCCCCCTGACCATGCAAAGCCTGAGCGATCGCCCGTCCGATATTTCCGGTGGCCCCGGTTACCAGTGCCGATTTACCCTTCAGTTCAAACATATAACTTACCTTAGTACTAAATAGTTTTGAGAAATGCTTCCACCCCAGCTGGATCGGAAATGGCTATTGCCGATAGATCCGGATCAATTCGGCGCACCAGACCGGATAAAACCTTACCGGACCCGATTTCGACGAGTGTATCCACATCAATTTCTTTCATCGCCAGGACACATTCGCGCCATCGGACCATATTGGTAACTTGCTCGACCAATAGACGGCAAATGATACCCGGCTCTTCCACAGGTGCGGCGGTAACATTAGCAATTAATGGGATGATTGGTGGTGATACGTCAACGTTGGATAATGCCTCTTCCATCACCTCCGCAGCAGGAAACATGAGCCCACAATGAAAGGGCGCACTTACCTGTAACAGGATAGCGCGGCGAACACCATACTCAGCCGCCAACTCAATTGCACGATCGATCGCTGGCTTACTACCCGACAAAACCACCTGATCGGATGCGTTATCGTTCGCAGGCGAGCAAACTTCGCCATTTGCTGATTCGTTGGCAATTTTTTTTGCTGTATCCAAATCCGCTCCAAGTAGCGCAACCATGCCACCTTCACCTAATGGAACCGCCTCTTGCATGGCTCTTCCCCGGACCTTGAGTAAACGAGCCGTATCCGCCAATTGGAAAGAGCGTGCCGCTGTAAGCGCCGAATATTCGCCAAGGGAGTGCCCGGCAACGCATGTAGCCGCTGTTCCGACGTCAATTCCTCCCTCTCGTTCAAGTACGCGCACTACCGCAAGGCTCAAGGCCATCAGCGCTGGTTGCGCGTTTTCTGTCATAGTTAATTCCGTCTCCGGCCCGTCAACCATCATCTGAAATAAATTTTGCTTCAGGGCATCATCTACTTCCTCAAAAGTTTGCCGTGCAATTGGAAATGCATCGGCAAGCGTTTGGCCCATCCCGACCGCTTGTGAGCCTTGACCCGGGAATACGAAAGCCAGTGGCATATGCAAAATTCTCCTATTTACCTGTTCCTTTGTGCTTCAGTGATAGCGTTCGCTGTCACGGTGTCAAGAACAGCAACTGAACTTCCCAAAGCTTGCATAGACCTTTTATTTGTGTATATTGGCGCGCCCTGAAGAATGTTGTTTATATTGGCTCTTCGGGAATATTGTCGTTTCCAAATAAAATTGGAATTGCACCCAGTGCGCTGCAGGTCGCACGGGATTTATATGATGAGGGGTATTGCGAGTGCCTTATTATGAAAGCGTTTTTATAGCCCGACCCGATATTACGGCCGCGCAGGTTGAAACGCTCACAGAAAATTTGACCACGATCGCACAAGAAAATGGCGGATCAGTTACAAAAAACGAATATTGGGGGCTTAAATCCTTAGCTTATCGCATTAAGAAGAACCGCAGGGGTCACTATTCCTTGCTCAACCTTGATGCCCCTCCAGCAGCTATTAAAGAACTTGAGCGCAATATGCTGTTAAATGAAGACGTATTGCGTTTTATAACTATCCGTGTTGATGAATTGGATGAAACACCTTCCATCATGATGCGAAACAAAGGATCACGTGAGGACCGGGAGCGACGTGACGATAGAGAACGGCCGTCTGAACAGGGGCATGACAACGAGAGTGCTGAAGCGACCTCGGTATCCGACGCACCAACATCAGATGAAGCCGCCAGCGCTGGAGATAAAGCATGAGAGGACGTCGTCCATTCTTTCGTCGGCCTAAGAGTTGCCCATTTTCAGGACCTGATGCACCCAAAATAGATTATAAAGATACCAAACTGCTCCAGCGTTATATTTCTGAACGGGGAAAAATTGTGCCACGGCGTATAACTGCCGTTTCATCTAAAAAGCAACGTGAATTGGCGCGTGCAATCAAAAGGGCCCGAGTGCTTGCTCTCTTGCCTTTTGTTGTAGATTAGGCACCGCAGGCACTGAGTTGGGTACATCCCGTGCGTTACTTTTTGCCGCCATTGGCGGTATAGTAAGCGCTATTTTAAGTTTAGGCTCTTTAGGTCCTGCACCAATTTTGGCAGTTGGGCTAGCGATGGGCGACGCCCTTGCGGGTATCGCTGCCGCCATTGCTGCTTTGCTACTTCTGATCAACCTCACCAGCGAAAATACTATTTACTATATCGGCATCGCAGGTCTACCAGCTTTACTTATCGTCCGACTTGCCCTGATCCAGCGGCCAAATTCTCTCACCTGGTATCCCGCCGGTGCAATTCTTGGCTGGCTTGTTGCTTATGGATTATCACTTTTGACAATTGCTACCGCCTATTTCTACATGTCGGGAAACACGCTTGACGCTATTTCGCGAGATTTCCTTCAAAAAATCGCGGCGGCCATTAGCGAAAGTGGAGAATTTCAATTTCAGAGTGAAACAGACAAAGTAAAATTTAGGAATATTTTTTATCAATCGGCCAACTTTATGGCGCCATACTTTGCGGGATTTATACTTTCAATAACACTATTGAAAATGGTTGCTATCTCAACAATTACCCAAGGGATACTAAAAGGGGCAGGAGTAGCAATTAGACCATCGCCATCCTATGTCAAACTCAACCTACCTAAGTGGCTAACCGTGGCTCTAGCACTCGCTATTGGTGCATCAATGCTCCCCGACACCATTGGTAGTTTTGGGCACAATGCTACTTTGTTTTTATCAATACCCTTTCTTCTTTTAGGACTTACGGTTATACACACGATTTCGCGAAGAACACCAAATCCTCGAATGATTTTGGTGACCGTTTATATTGCGTTGTTCTTGTTTTCGACCGGAATGGGTAAATCTTTGCCAATTTTGGCGTTGATAATCTTACTGGGTTTACTTGAACAATGGCTTTCATTGCGTCGACGCATTGCGCCTCCCGACGCAAATCAGGAGGATGATTGATGGATGTAATCTTGCTCGAGCGAATCGAAAAATTAGGTCAAATGGGCGATATTGTATCAGTAAAACCTGGATTCGCCCGAAACTATCTGCTGCCGCAAAAAAAAGCTCTGCGCGCAACGGACGGTAACAAGAATACATTCGAAAATCAGCGAGCCCAACTGGAAACCGTGAACTTAGAGCAACGTACCGAAGCTGAGAGCGTTGCAGCCAAATTAGATGGTCTCGCTACCGTAATAGTGCGGCAAGCAAGCGATAATGATCAGCTATATGGCTCCGTCACGGTGAAAAATATTGCGCAAGCAATTACTGACGCGGGTTTTACTGTCGAAAGTAAACAGGTTCAACTAGCGCGCCCAATTAAGACAGTGGGGATGCATAATGTAATTGTCAAACTTCACCCTGAGGTATCGGTTACAGTCCGTGCGAATGTGGCGCGCAGCGAGGAAGAGGCAAAAATACAGGCCGAGGGCCGCCGCGTCTCCAGAGCTGGGGACGATGAAGTTAATCTCGTAGAAACACCATTTCCCTCCTCATACGACCCTGATGTGACACCTGATGGCGAAGAGAAAACAAACGATGATTCGTCCGAAATTTTCGAGGGCGATATAGATGACGAGAACCAGACAACCGCGTGAATTCTGTTTAACCGAGACGAGAAATTCAGGAACGCCAAGTAATTTAGCACGCATCAGGTCTTAACGGGCCAATCCGGCACGAAAATGGCTTATGAAAACATCTCATTTGTAAGTTCCAATAGCGATACTGCTAGACGTGCTTGCACGCATCTACGTAAAATTTTTGGTACCTACAAACCAGACAAAGCAGATGTCGTCGTCGTGCTCGGCGGTGATGGTACCATGCTGGAAACATTGCACAGAACGATGGAATACGATGTACCGATTTATGGTATGAACCGAGGTACTATCGGATTTTTGATGAATGAATTCCTTGAAGATGGGCTGAAACGTCGCCTTAATGAGGCTCAAAAGGTAGAGCTTCATCCACTCCAAATGAATGTCACGACAATCAACGGAAATCGCACGACAGCGCACTGTATAAATGAAGTAGCTCTCCTTCGTGAAACGCGCCAAGCTGCAAAACTAAAGATCACGATCGATGGTAAGATCCGCATGTCGGAGTTAATTTGCGATGGTGTGGTCGTCGCAACACCAGCAGGCAGTACGGCCTATAATTTATCAGCTCATGGTCCCATCATCCCACTGGGCGCCGAATTACTCGCCCTCACTCCAATCAGCGCATTTCGGCCACGCCGCTGGCGTGGTGCGCTATTACCGTCTTCCGCAGAAGTGTCCCTTGAAATAAAGGAACCTAAAAAACGTCCCGTGAGCGCCGTAGCCGATTACACTGAAATCCGAGATGTACGTCGCGTTCGGATTTTTCAAGACAACGATATTACGATGACTCTTCTTTTTGATCCTGAGCACAATTTGGAAGAACGAATTCTCAATGAGCAATTTGTCCCTTAAATAACTCCAAAATTCGTGAACTTCGTTTACCTTAGTCTACAACGAGAAACTTACTCTAACATTTGGTTACTATTTGATTCTTTTTAAAATATGACTAGTGGGTCAACATGGCGTTATCGGGCATCGAATTTAAAATTAAATCCTAGTCGTCAGTTAGCCACCGCAACGTAAATTACAACGCGTCGAGAATAGATTCTACCGCCAAGATCGTGTCGGATGCGCGCATTATACTACCCATGACAGCTACCCCCGATGCGCCTGCTAGGATGCATTCTTTAGCGTTCGATGCATCGATGCCCGCAAGTGCAACCACGGGCACATCAAGATTTCGACAAATTGAACTGAGCCCATTTAATCCGATTGCCGGCCCGTAACCAGGTTTGCTTTCGGTAACAAATATGGGACTAAGCGTCACGTAGTCTGCTCCGGCAGCCTGTGCATTAAGGGCATCTTCAAAGCTATGGGTTGAAACGCCGATTAAGGCCTCTTCCGGAAGATGTTCTCGAGCAATATAGATTTTGTGGTTATCTTGGATGTGAACACCATGGGCGCATGTGCGAAGCGCGACATGGATGTTTCCATTTACTTCAACAACTGCACCGTGTTGACGACCTTGATCAACAATCGGCGCGGTTAGTTCTAATAGGTCATCCGAATTTAGGTCCTTTTCTCGGACCATTAACCATTTACAACCGGCCTTAAAAACATCAGCAGTAATATCCGCTAAACTTCTTTTAGCGGCCATTCGATCCGTAACAACGAGAACTGGCGGTACCGGCAGTCTAAGTGTCACAGCTCGATTGCGCCATCCAAAGGGCTTGATGCCGTCGCGTAGAGCTTACGTGGGATCCGTCCGGCTTCGAAGGCGAGCCGGCCCGCCTCAATAGCGAGACGCATAGCATGCGCCATTTTCACAGGGTCCCGGGCACCCGCTACTGCAGAATTAAGTAGAATGCCGTCGCAACCTAATTCGAGAGCTAACGCGGCATCCGATGCAGTGCCGACCCCTGCATCGACGATAATGGGGATCGAACATTGCTCCCGAATAATTCGCAGGTTATAGGGGTTGCGAATACCCATACCCGACCCAATGGGCGCACCTAACGGCATGACCGCCGCACAGCCTATATCCTCGAGTTTCTTACACGTAATAGGATCATCATTGCAGTAAGGCAGAACAATAAAACCCTTTTTCACCAATTCAATAGCTGCGGCCAGCAACTGTTCAACATCTGGAAATAAGGTCTGATCATCACCAATTACCTCAAGTTTAACCCAATTCGTTTGTAGTGCTTCCCGCGCCAACTCGGCGGTAACTACCGCATCGCGCGCAGTGAAGCACCCGGCCGTATTCGGTAAGAAGTGATATCGATCGCCAAGAACATCAAACAAACCCTCTCCGCCCCCTTCAACACTAACCCGGCGAACAGCAACGGTAATGATTTCTGCACCACTTGCATCGATCGCATCAAGCATAATTTGCTGATTAGGGTAACGTGACGTTCCAATCATTAGTCGAGAAGAAAACGATTTGCCGGCTATGACTAGTTGATTGACGGCAACTTTTGCGTCCATGAATTACCCTCCGCGCACAATATGCACGATTTCAATTCGATCATCCTTATTTATCTGAGTCTTATCCCATTCGTCCCGTGGCACAACCTTTCCATTGACCGCGACAGCCACACCACCGTGATTTTTCTCAATAGCTCTTTCCATTAGCAACCCCGCAAGATTGCTATTGGTCAGGACTATTTCTTCCCCATTTATTTTTATATTTTTAATGGCGGACGTCATACTGATCCCAGCGCTCCGGCTATTTTACCTTCTAAGTTATCACCAGATCCACCCATGGAATCACGAAATCGGTCGAGAAAGAATGGACGCATAGCGTCCGTGATGGTCCCGTTGAGCAAATAATCGCCAATAGCCTTTGCTGTGATTGGCGCCAACAAAATACCGTTACGATGGTGACCGGTAGCCATAACCAAACCCTCTACTTCCGTAGGACCTAGTATTGGCGCATCGTCACGACTAGCTGGTCTTAGGCCCGCCCAACTTTCCAGTAGAGGCAAGTCATATATCCCCGGCAACACCTCCCAGGCACACCTAAGCAATTCAAATTGACCACCCGCAGTAAGCGTTTCGTCAAACCCCATTTCCTCTACGGTCGCGCCAATAATAAGCCGTCCGTCTTTTTTAGGGGCTAGGTAAATTGATGGAACAATTGAGTTGCCAGGCCCCCATAATACATGGCTAAGCAACGGGGCTTGTGGTTTCATTTGCACAGCGATCATCTGTCCTTTAAGTGGACGAACAGGGGGACGAACATAATCAGGAAGACCAGCTATATTTCTTGACCACGCACCGGCAGCAATTACAACGGATTCGGCCTCAATTTGGCTACTGGCAATACGAACACCGGTCACTCGGCCGCTAACACATGTAATATTTTCGACCGCTGTATTCTCCAATAAAATACCACCGGCACCCAAAAATGCCTTTTTAAGAGCAATACCAACGCACCGGTTATCAACTTGATGGTCGTCGGGGCTCCAAATAGCGCCACTAACGTTACAACTTAAATAAGGTTCTTGTTGACGGGCTTCATAACCACTGAGCCATTCGATGTTGAGACCCAAATCTTTCAAATAATTTAAACGGTTTTGAAGATATTCCATATCATCACGATCTGACGAAACAACTAGCGTTCCGTGCCGACGATAATCTGGATCGATATTTGTTTCGTAATGAAGCTCCGCTGCAAATTCTGGCCACATCTCGCAACTTTCGAGAGCAAGAGGCAATAATGCCTCTTCGCCATGCTCTGCTTCAGCCTGCGGTGCCAGCATACCAGCCGCAGCCCATGTTGCCGCTTTGGCCGCCTCTCCACGATCAATTACTGTGACTTTCCTACCAGCTTGGGCAAGGCGCCACCCAATACCGAGACCGCAAATACCGCCACCGACAATCACAATCATAGTTTCAGCCATTCAGGCACTGTCAAGCGCGCTCCTCAATTGGCAGCCGCATCTCTGACGCATGGGTTGGGACAGCCCTGCGTGACGGCTCCCTACGCTGGTTTGAACCAGGTCAGGTTCTATGGGTGTTTTCTCAGCCCAGATGGACACCCCAGGTCACAGACAAGAGCCTGATCTTATGGCGAGGCTCTGTCAAGCCTGCATAATACATCCCCGTGGGGTAGGTAGATGAGTTTTTAAAATTTGTGATAAGTTATTCGACGAGTTAACCTTTTGTAATATGGGATGTTCTAATGACCCAATCTATTATTAACTCTCTGTTGCCACCTGCAGACTTCGATGAATTGATCCATGTAGAAGTGGGCAAACTTTGGTGGGAAGAGCCGGCGGCAATCATAAAATATATCCAGGGCAACCCTAGTTTGAACGGTATGCGGGTTTTTTCACTAGAACATTGTTATTTTGCCGAACGGTTTCCCCGCTGGTTCGGCAATATTGTCTCAAACTGCCCGCATCTTGCGGCACGGCAATACATGATCGAAAATATGTTCGTGGAAGAGGTCAAAGATCCGGCAATTGAAGCGGGTCATTACGAGAGCATGGTCGATTTCGCCGTTGCAACTGGCGCGAAGCGGGAAGACGTATATGAATATGTCCCATCCGTTACACAAATTATGGCCACGCATTATTGGGATAACATTAGCCGCACTCGACCTTGGTTAGAGGCCTTTGCGGGCGTCGGCGGGTTGGAATTTACAAATAGCGCCAAATTAGCGGCTCGCTATAAACAAACTCCACTTAATTCCCGAGAAAATTTTTTAAATTTTTCAAAAAAGCAAGATTTGAACGAGACCGAAATGGCACATTGGGAAGCCGCAACCGAAGCCGACACAGGCGAGGAAGGGCATGGCCAACAGACTGTTAACATTCTGATCAAATACGCCGATACCGCGGAAATTCAACAACGTGTATTGACATCAATGTTGGAAAGCATTGGCGTATTCAAATTCCAATACAATTTGATCGGCCAAATGGCATTCTCAGAGGAAGCATAAAATTTGAGTGATTGGATGATGACGGAATAGGATTTAAACCGTGCTCCCAATTGAGAGGACGGCGACAAACACTTAGTTCAGGTCGCCTTATCTTGAGCGGGCCGCAAAAGGGCAATTCCAATACCGGCCCCACATAGAACAACGCCCGCGACAGTGGCAATCAAACCATGTGCGATTAAGCATAAGCCTCCAGCACCCGCGAGAAGCCGGGAGTAATTAGGTAAATTTCGTACAAAGAATCCCTCGACCGCTGCGGCAACCATGATCACGCCCGCGGTCGCGGTGACCAACGCGAAAATGATTGAATACCAGGCACCAAACATTAATAACTCTGTCGAATAAACAAATGAAAACGGTACAATAAATGCGGCTATGGCGAACTTGACCGCTAAAGCTGCGATGAGGAGCGGGTTGTCCTCGGCAATAGATGATGCCGCATAAGCCGCTACGGCCACCGGGGGCGTGATGGCCGACATCACCGCGTAATATAACAAGAACATATGAGCCGCCATAACAGGCACACCGATATCGGTATACAGCGTCCCCAACAGCAGTGCGGCAAGGAAATAGGCGCTGACCACAGGCATACCAAGCCCTAGCACAATGGTGAAAGCTGCCCCGAGCATCAAGGTGGGGAACAGCGCTTTATCAGTGACGGCATAAATTATATGGGCAAACTTACCAACCAGTCCGGTCATGGTAATCCCGGCGGTAACCAAACCAGCAGCCGCACAAGCGCCAGTAACTGTGACCATGCGTACCGCCGTATCGGCGGCCACCTTGACAAATGTCACTGGTCCAACTCTAGTCTCCCGCTTCACAGCCGCAGTAGCCAGTAGTGTCACTGTCCCAAACAACGCGACAGTGGTCGGCGTATACCCGATTAACAACGCGGTTGTGAGAACAGCAAGCGGGACGAGAAACAACACTCCATTTTTGAGTGTTTGCCAGACCGGGGGAATCTGATCCTCATCAAGACCGACAAGACCCAGTTTCACTGACCTAAAGTGGACTTGGGCATAAACCGAAACGTAATACAAAATTGCGGGCAAAAAGGCGGAGATAGCGATGTCACGATATTCGATACCCGTATATTCCGCCATCATAAAGGCAGCAGAACCCATAACTGGCGGCAATAAACTCCCACCAGTGGAGGCAGAAACCTCCACTGCACCAGCGATTGCGCCATTATAGCCCATACGCTTCATCATCGGGATGGTAATTGACCCTGTAGTCACTACATCCGATGTCGGACTACCGGAGACCATGCCATAAAGGCCTGATGAAACCACCGCGATTTTAGCTACACCACCGGCACGCCTCCCGCTAATAGAGGCGGCAAGATCAAAGAAAAACTCACCGCCCTTAGCCCGATGCAGGACAGCACCAAACAACACAAATAGAAATGCGTAACTAGCGGCCACACGAATTGGAAGTCCTAGAATCCCATCAAGGCCAAAGACCATGATATCGATGAAGTGATTGTAATCGATATACCCGTGGTTCAAGATTCCTTCGAAGAGATGACCCCAAAAATTGTAAGCAACAAAAATTAATACGACCCCAGTGAGCCCCGCACCGGTTGTTCGTCGGGTGGCCTCGAGACATAAAACAAACAACGCACTCCCAAAAAACAAATCAGCCGACGAGAGGTCCTCCATGAGTTGAATTCGATTAACAATGCGATCCCAATGTATAGAGGAGTAGACCAGCGTGTACGCAGATAACCCTGACAGCACCCAATCGATCAACGCAGGCTTGACCGGATCCGATCTCGGCGAGGGTCCTACAATGAGAAATACCAGTGTGAACATCGCACACAAAAACGTCGCAGACAGGCGCCAGGGATCGAGAAAATATATCGCCGCGTATATTACAAATGCAGATATCATCGCACCCCAAGCGTTGACGGCGTAATAGAGCCAACCTTCGGGTTTTCGGCGAGTGCCGACCGAAAACCAGGTATCAAAACGAAACAGTGTACGTAACATGTTCAAATACTTGCCGCGATGGGGGCCGAGATATTACACCCGGCCCCTATCGCGACTATTTATTACATCAAGCCGGCTTCTTTATAATATTTAACGGCGCCAGGATGATATTTACCTTTGCTACCCACAAGAAACTTTGGCGACAGCTTACCTAGGAAGCGATGCGCACTAGCAAATGCCTTAATATTTGTATGGATCGCCCTAGCAATGTTGTAGGCCAATTTATTGTCTGCGTCTTTGTGCAAAATAATGTTGCCCTCCATCGACGGGACATAGAGTTCCTTAGGCTGACTTTTGTATGTGCCGCCTGGGATCGTATCGATGGCCATATTAAGTTTTTTTGCAACACGGTCGGTGATAGATCGATCATTGACAGATAGTAATACCATGGGGACCGCTGCCTCCATTTGACGTAAACGGCGATGTTTGATTGGCCATGTCATTATGTGGCCGTCGAGCTTACGATCAGCCATAAGATTGGTCGTGTCACCGGAGGCTGCGAAGACCACCTTGCCCCCCCAACTTTTGATATCCTTCAACTCTACGCCAATAGCATTGAGCATTTCTTCAGCAATCACGGAAACCAGTAAGCCCCGCCGATTGATAGAAATTCGGATGGGTGGTTTTTTCTTCGCAATGTCAGAAAAGTCCGTAATCCCGTATTTCTCCGCTGATGTCTTTGTCAGCATCGGATGGAAATAAAGCCAAGCATGTACACGTGCTACCACGCGGACTGAGTTAATTTTCTTGCGAAATGGCTTGATTGCGTTTTCAGCAAGATGAATTTCACCGGTAGCAGCCAGGGCAAGGGCAACTTTTTTCCGATCAACTAAAGCAATATTGGCTATTCCGCCACCAGAAGTCTGATAGGTGACAGACGAACCCGGATAAGTAGCGGCCATAGCTTTGTCGAGCGCGACGCCTAAAATCGACCAAACACCCTTCGGACTACCGCCCGCTAATGTGAGATTATATTTTTGTGCGGACGCACTGGTTGCCGCAAGGAATACTACTGCGCAACCGATCACTAACAACTTTCTCATTATTGCCTCCCGGGCTAAGCATTTTTTTATGCTGGAAATTTATCTTTCGTGATAACTCAAAATGAGTGTATGCGAATAGAATTATATTTTCAAATTACAATTAATTGCCGTGAACTCTAATCAAACACAGAAAACCCAAAGAACGATCCCGGTGTGGCTCGCCTATATTATGCTTTTATCAACCGCCTTATTTTGGAGCGGAACCACGATAATTGGTCGCGCGGCTACCGGTGAAATTCCACCCTTCACTCTATCATTTTTGCGTTGGGTGTTGGCTTTCATCGTATTCATCCCTTTCGGGTTCGGCGCATTTTGGTCGCAACGAGACATTTATTCGGATTATTGGGGCCGGATGATAGGGTTTTCCTTTTTCGGCATCGTAGGTTTTACCGTTCTATTTTTCTTGGGGCTGCAGCATACCAGTGCGATTAATGGTTCCCTGTTACAGGCCGCTAACCCCGTAATAATCGTCCTTACTTCGCTCGCCATTCTAGGCATCAAACTGAGTTTCAGCGAGATCATCGGGACGATTCTGGCCATTCTCGGGTCGACATTAATTGTGGTCCATGGCGACGTGTCACAACTTTTTGAACTAGAATTTGGGTTAGGCGATATTCTTGTGGTCCTTTCGATGTTGAGTTGGGCGATATATACGGTGGGCCTGAAATGGCGACCTGCCGGTCTCGATGCAACCGGATTCATATTTGTCCTTGCTGCCCTGTCGATACCGATGATGCTGCCTTTTTATCTATGGGAATTGGCCCAGGGCCAAACTTTTGAGGCTAACTTGGTCAACCTAAGCTTGATCATTTATTCTGCGGTCTTTGCATCTGTAATTGCATATCTATTCTGGAACCTCAGCGTCGAGGTGGTAGGACCCAATATTGCGGGATTAAGTCACTACCTAATCCCGGTGTTTGGAACACTCATGTCGGTCTTCATTTTAGGGGAGGTCATAGAGACCTATCACATTATTGCTATCGTAATAATATTCGCCGGTCTTTATCTCGCTACACGAAATCGTGAACATTAGGTTGACGTAGCGAGCATCCTACGTAGGTTTAGCCCCGACAAATCTTGGAATATCTATATGACCCCTGAAAAACGCGTTTTAATTGCCGGGGCTGGCCCGGTAGGCATGATCTCTGGCTTGTACTTAGCTCGGAAAGGCATTCCGGTGACTGTCGTCGACATGCTTCCTGATACTCTCACCGATCACCGCGCCTCCACAGTACACCCTTCTACACTTGATATGCTTGATGAGCTAGGCGTTACAGAGCGCCTATTTACTCAGGGTCTCAAATCGGCAATTTTTCAATTCCGAGATCGACTTGATGACCGGGTCGTGGCGGAATTCGATTATGGCATCATTGCCAACGAAACAGATCATCCCTTTGCACTTCAAGTGGAACAACACAAAGTCATCAACACCACCCGCGAACTGGCTCTGCAAGAACCAAATTTCACACTTTTGAGGCCCTATGAAGTTGTCGCTTTAACACAAGACCAAGACGGGGTTGAAGTGACTGTTGCCAACCCGGACGGTGAGAATGAGATTCTCGCCGGATTATTTCTGATCGCCGCAGACGGCGGACGCAGTATAATTCGCAAAGAACTTAATATTGATTTTCCCGGTTTTACTTGGGGTGAGCGTTTTATAATCGCAACCACCAAGTTTGATTTTGGATTGAATGAAAACGGCAATCACCGTTACCGCAACTATGTGGCACATCCAGACCAATGGTGCGCTTTGATTAAAGTAGCGGGCGACGATATGTCGGGACTTTGGCGCATCTTGCTTCCCGCACAAGGTGAAGAGTCGGACGAGGTTGTGGGAAGCGAGGAATGGGTACAAGGTTTAATGACGGAATGTTTACCTTACGACCCCCCCTACAACATCATCCATCGTAATATTTACAATGTCCATCAAAGGGTAGCGGAGAACTTCCGCAAAGGGCGAGTAGCCCTCGCCGGCGATTCTGCACACGTCAACAATCCGCTAGGTGGCATGGGTATGAATGGTGGCATTCACGATGGGATTAATATTGCAGAAAAAATTGTCCGTATTTGGCGTGGTGAAAACGAAGCGGATGAAATGTTTGCTCAGTACGATCGGCAACGCCGCACCATGGCCAAGAAATACGTTCAAGCGCAATCAATCCGAAACAAGGAAATTTTGCAGGAAAGCGATATGGATGAACGCCGCAAAAAACTCGATGGGCTCGCGGCAATTGCGGAGGAAAGAGAACGCTGCCATGAATATTTAATGAATGCGTCATTAATTGCCATGGTTCGTGAAGCAAACCAAACGCCTTGAAATTTTGAGACAAGAGGACAGGAGGATGATCGACTTCATCAGGCCAGGACACCCATTCGAAGGTCAAACGCAGCGGCTTATCGCCGAGGCGATAAATGGGGGCGGCGATGTATTCGAAATCGGACGCACCAGCCGGAAGATCGAAATTGGTGATACAGCCACCTGGCAAAAGGAATGGCACGCCCTAGCCGAAGAGGTCGAAACAGAAGCGCAGGCGGCTCTTGCAGCCGGCCATAAAGAAACTGCTATGAGGCGTTTCTTTTCCGCCAACCAGTATTATCGTCAATCCGACGTTTTTCTCACTGGAAAAGATCCGCGGAAGGCAGAGGCGTTTAGAAAATCTCAGGAATTATTTCGCGAAGGCTCCAAACTCCACCATCCCCCCATTGAAGTTATTGAAGTCTCGTGCGGTGATGAGCGTTATGATGGCTATTTTTGTCATCCAATCAATCCGACACCTGGGAAATGGCCAGTGGTGTTTCTCATTGGTGGTGCTGATGCATTTGCTGAGGAGGTATTCTTCAGTGGCCGTCAAATTCTCGACAGAGGCTGGGCCATGCTTCTTGTCGACACCCCAGGCCGCGGTTCTTCTAGCTATCTCAAGGGTATTCCCACGCGCGCGGATTATGAAGTTCCCATCAGCGCCTGTCTCGATTGGGTTGAAAAACGCCCAGAGATAAACTCAGACCGGATCGGTATTATTGGCATCAGCATGGCAGGCTATTACGCACCCCGCGCCGCAGCCTTTGACGATCGTATAAAAACATTGGTGGGATGGTGCGGCTGCTATGACATGCTCGAAGATTTATATAATTTCTTCGAGCCCCTCCAAGGGACTTTACAGCGCATACTAGGCCACAAGACCGACGCTGAGGCACGTGAAGTTTTAAAAGAATTTCATATGCGCGACGCAGCGCCAAAAATTAAATGCCCAACACTGATCACTCATGGGGCGAACGACCGATTGATGAATGTCAAAGGTGCAAGAAACTTGTTCGAGGCTATCGGTGTAGAAGACAAGACGCTTAAGATATACGACAATGTCGAAGCTGGTGGCACCGGGCATTGTCAATACGACATTTGGGGTACATCGACGCCCTTCATTCTCGATTGGATGGAAAGGCGTCTTTAGTCATAACCCGCTATTGGATTTCTTTCTCAAGTGCGGGGGCAAATCTCTGCGCTGTTTTTAGAGCCCAGATACATAGACAAAGGCAAACTGTACCACCCGCCGCTACGGGCCATTGCAGACCCACATGTATCGACGCGGCGCCCATTAGAAATGCGCCTAGAGCGGGAGCACCTCTAGAGACCATACCGTAGAGGCTCATCACACGGCCGCGGATGTCGCTTGTGACCGCATTTTGCAATAGTTGTTGTTCCCCGACACCGACCACTGTCAAGGCGAATCCAGTCACTGCAACGCATCCCACGCCAAACCAAAAATGGTTTGTCGAAGCAAATAAAAACAAAGCGATTGCCAAGACAAGAACCATCCAGCATACGATTTGGGTTAAACCGACAACAGTGCCCCTTCGTGCAAGAATTAAGCTTCCAACAATAGCGCCGACCCCAGCGGCGGCGTGCATAATCCCAAGACCCTCTACTTGCATTCCGAATACACCATCTGCAAATCCGGGCAGCAATTCCATATAAGCACGACCGCACAAAGCAACTACGGTCAATAATAAAAACATTTGGGCAATACCGGGGGCACGCAAGCAATAGAGAATCCCTTCAAGAACTTCCGCGGGAATATCACTTATTGGCTTCCGTTCCTTACGAGGCGGTAACTTAATTCGTAAAAAAAATAAAATGCCGATAAAGATAAAAAATGAGGCAGCGTTGAAGGCAAAAGCCGTAGCCACACCCCAATAATTTATAATAACAGCAGCAACAGCAGGGCCGAGCACCCGAGACGTGTTGAAAGACAGTGCATTTAGTCCGACCGCGGCAGCGAGATCCTTGCTTTCGACAAGGCTTGGTAAAATTGAAAATCTAAGCGGTTGATTGAACGAAACGATTAATCCTCGAACAAGCGAAAGCCAAACAAGCCACTCAATGGATGGTTCCGTCGCAGCCACAATACAAAGTGCCAATGCCTGAATCATAGATAAACTCTGGGTAAGCCTTAGGCCATTAAGGCGGTTAACACGATCAGCGATTGCGCCGGCAAAGGGCGCAAGAATCATGGAAGGGCCAAGTTCCGCCACCGCAATTACGCCGAGCCAAAATCCAGAGTTAGTTAATTCCCAAGCAAGCCAGCCCAGCGCCACACGTTGTATCCAACTACCGAAATGTGATGGAATGTTGCCGGTCATATAGACCGCGTAATTTCGGTTGCTAAACGCGCTGATAATGGCAGTTAAACCCGCGGCCGCCATATTAACCCCTCGCTTCCATGGATTTTTCTGCCAAAACGTTCACGCCACGGCAAATTCCGGAATTGGTTAATTCCCACGCCAAGCACATTGCCGTCATCAGTTGGGCGCAAGTCCTGAGATGCTTACACGCGCCGCCCATCATGTAATAGCGATAGCCAAAAAATTACGATTTTTCTGTGAATTGGGACAAAATTTTCCATAGATTACCCCTGCCGATCGGCCGGGGCCGCCTCTAGCGCCGCCTCTAGCGTTTTGCGATGGCTATAGGCCCAAATCCAAAGTCCAATACAAAGAACCGCACCTCCGGCGATCGGCCACCTGAGACCAATTTCATCACCAAGCCACCCCATTATAAGTGCACCAAGCGCGGGCGTGCCGCGTGACACTGAACCATATAGGCTCACCACCCTCCCCCGCATATGCTCATCCACGGTAGCTTGGATAAGCTGGTGTTCGCCGGTTCCGGCAACGGTTTGGGAAAAACCTGCGATAAACACGCAAACGACGGCGAGATAAAATGTTTCCGTCGCTGTGAACGCTATAAGAATACAGGCTAACAGCAAAATATATGCTAGAACGATCCGGGTCAGCCCCTGGATGTGACCCCGCTGAGCTAGCCAAAATCCACCCGCTACCGCCCCTAACCCCACCGATGACACGAGAAGACCAAAAGCATCCGCATCAAGATTGAAGATTGTATCTACATAGCCGGCAAACAAATCGACATAACCGCGTGCCGTCATCCCAACAATAAATAGAATAATTAAAAGAGGCCCAATACCGGGGTGCTGGCTGGCATATTGAAACCCTTGTGATAATTCAGCGGGAATTTGCCGCAATGAATTCGACGATCTGGGAATGGAGAGGCTTGTCATTTTAACCATAAATAGTGCCACGGTGAAAATGCCATGACCAATCGCACAAACTATGAATACAATCGCCGAACCCAAGAGAGATCCGTCGCCGGCAAATGCTGCAATGATCCCTCCTGCGATACCTGGACCGGCTACCCGTGCAACATTGAACACCAACGAATTTATAGCGAGTGCGGATGGAACCGCTTCGCGAGTTACCATGCTGGTAACAATCACAAGACGCATAGGGTGGTTAATGGCTGTCACTATTCCTATAAGTAACGCCAATGTGAATACAGGCCAGATTGAAACATTCCCAGTGAAACACATAACCACCAGAATAGAGGACAAAATTCCAATAAATATGGTGGTAAACCTCATAGACCACAGACGGTTGAAGCGTTCGGTAAAAGCGCCAGCGAGTGGGGTTAAGATTACAGTGGGGAACAAATCAGCCATTGACATCGCACCTAACCAAAACGCGGATTCGGTAAGTTCCCATGTCAGATGTAACAAACCGATGCGATAGGCCCAAATACCAAAATGGGCGATTATATTCCCGCTCGTGTAGATACGGTAATTCCTTATGCCTAACGCGCGTTTGATCGCGTCAAAGCGGACTCCTAAAGCCATATTGGTCTTTCAATGTGGATCGGCCACGAGTGCAACCGGGATTTACCCTAAAAATTTTGAAAACATCATATAGGGGGATTGGGTGCGACCCAAGTGGACACGTGCTTCCCTATTGTTCTTATTCATCGTTGAGTTATTCTGAAATTTATTCCAAAGGATTTCACACCAAGCAGATTCCATAAATTTAGAACTTTCAAAACAAGTCTATTTTCAACCAATTTGCAAAATAGGATTAGTTAATTTTGGACGGCTTGCCGCTGCAACAGTGCACTGTTAGCCTACTTCAAAGCACTTCCTTTAATCGGAAACCCAGACATGCCTGACACAGCTCAAACGACCGTCAACAACCTTGCTCCATACTGGATGCCGTTCACGGCTAATCGTCAGTTTAAAGCAGCGCCGCGGATGCTAGTGGGTGCCAAAGGCATGTACTATACCACCGACGACGGGAGCCAAGTTTTGGATGGTATCGCTGGCATGTGGTGCGTCAATGCAGGGCATGGCCGGCAAGAAATCATTGATGCAATTAAGGTTCAAGCGGAACGGATGGATTACGCCACCGCCTTTCAAATGGGCCATCCGGGAGCATTCGAATTAGCGTCGAAGCTCACCAATATCTTACCCGGTGATCTCAACCATGTATTTTTCGCAAACTCTGGATCTGAAGCCGTCGACACGGCGTTGAAAATCGCCCTTGCCTATCATCGCGCTAAAGGGGACGCGACCCGCACCCGATTTATTGGGCGAGAGCGTGGGTATCACGGCGTGGGGTTTGGAGGCACTGCCGTCGGCGGGATTTCAAACAACCGGAAACAGTTTGGCAATATGCTAGGGGGTGTCGACCACCTGCCCCACACACATAATTTATCCAAAATGGCATTTTCGCGCGGCCAACCCGATTGGGGCGTCCATTTGGCGGACGAACTAGAGCAGATTGTCGCATTGCATGACGCTTCTACGATCGCTGCGGTCATTGTCGAGCCAATGGCGGGGTCGACCGGCGTGCTAGTGCCTCCTAAAGGGTATCTCGAAAAGCTACGGCACATCTGTTCAAATCACGGCATTTTATTGATCTTCGATGAGGTAATCACTGGCTTCGGGCGCACTGGTGCGTCATTTGCGGCAGAGCGTTTCGCAATCTACCCGGACATGATCACTATGGCCAAGGGACTGACAAACGCGTCTGTACCGATGTCGGCGGTAGCGGCGAGCGATCAAATCCACGACGCGCTCATGATCGGGCCGGAAAACACAGTAGAGTTGTTCCATGGCTACACCTATTCAGGTCATCCACTTGCCTGTGCGGCCGGAATAGCGGCATTGGACGTATACTTCCAAGACGGGTTGTTTGAGCGGGCAGCCTACCTCGCTCCATACTGGGAAGAGGCAATTCACTCCCTTAAAGACGAACCGCACGTTGTAGACCTGCGGAACATTGGTTTAACTGGTGCGATTGAAGTCGAGACTCGTGATAGCGCATTCGGTACACGCGCGTTTGAACTATTTCTGAAATGCTTCGAAACAGGCTTGGTAACTCGGCAAACTGGTGACACCATCGCGTTAGCACCTCCGTTGATTATCGAGAAGGCTCAGATCGATCAGATTATCGACATCATCCGAGCTGCATTGCAGCAACTTGATTAGACCTCAATTCATTTAAAAGGAATTGTAGCCATGAGCGCGACTGCCTTAAGTCCCGATTTGATCCTCACAAACGCCAATGTACTCACTGCGGACGAGACCAATAGCCGCGCCGAAGCAGTGGCAGTTTATGACGGAAAAATTGGAGCGGTTGGATCCATACGGGATATCGACTCGCTTGGTGATAAACGAACCGAAATTATTGACCTCAAGGGTCGGACATTGCTTCCCGGGCTCACCGATCCACATGTCCACTTTGCAGACGGCGGTGCTCACATGATGCATCGAATTGATTGCCGGGATTTCTATTCTAACGTACGGGCAATCCCGCAAATTGTTGAAAATATACGTGAACAGGCTGAACGTCAGGCTCCGGGGTCCTGGGTAATTGCCCATGGTAGCCCCATGCAAGATTTCCGTATGCCCGAAGGAAGGTTCCCCAACCGTCAAGAATTAGACGATGCGGCACCAAACAACCCAGTAGTAATAAATTTTGGTGCTCACATCACAATTGCCAATTCAAAAGCATTGGAACTAGCCAGCATCAAGACTGAAACTAGTCCGCCGGCTGGTGGCGCCATCGAACTCGACCAGTCAGGCGAACTAACGGGCAAACTGGTAGAACGGGCCCAATATCTCGTGCGCGATGTCATCCCGGAATATACATACGATCAAATGAAGGACGGTATATTGTTCGCCGCTGACCGGTGTCTAGCGCGCGGGATTACAAATATCCACGATATTGTCACCAACCACGAATCAATTCGTGCCTATCAAGAATTAGTAGACGACGGTCGGCTCCCTATTCGGGTAAGCCTGCTGATCCGTGTTATCGAAGCGGCCATTCAAAAAGAATCTTTGCTCAATCTCGGCATCAAGACCGGATTTGGCAATGATTGGCTGCGCATCGGTGGAGTTAAAATGTCAATCGACGGTGGCATTACCGGCCATGTAGCCAAATTTTACGAACCATATGTGGACGACCCTTGTCATGAAGGATTGATCCGGATCGAACAGGATGAACTTGACGAAACCATCACTGCATATCACAACGCCGGCCATCGCGTCTGTATTCACGCTATCGGCGATGTTGCGATGGACATGGCACTTAAATCGCTTGAGCAAGCGCTAAAAGAGAACCCACGCAATGATCATAGACACCGGGTTGAACATTTGGGCAACTGGTTGGTCAACAATGAGCGGCTCGAATTGATCAAACGAATAGGCGTACTACCCGTCCCCAACATACCATTCATGCATTATATCTGGGATTCATTACTCGCCTGTATCGGCGAGTCGCGGCTGGAAAATTCATTTAACATACGAAGCATGCTGGATGCTGGTCTCCAGATTACATCGGGTTCGGATGGTCCTGCCTACTGGCCGCTTGATTCCTTGCGCGATCTGGGCACGTGCGTTTCCCGTCAGACTTGGACCGGTACTACTGTCGGTGCAGATCAAGCGATCGGCGTCGATGAAGCTATTCGCATGTTTACCATCAACGCTGCTTACAACGCGTTCGAAGAAAAAATTAAAGGATCCATTGAGGTAGGAAAGATCGCTGACTTCGCAGTGCTCGCCGAGAGCCCCCATGAAGTGGAGCCGGCGCGAATCAAGGATATTCCGGTCGACATGACTGTTGTAGGTGGAAACATCGCGTTCTTCCGGGAGGGAGCGGACGGGCTGAGCGCTTAAGGAAATGACCTATGGTGACTGAACTCCCGCATTTTATTGGCGGGAGGCCTGTAGCCGGTTCAACGGGCCGATTTAGCGATGTATTCAACCCGGCCACGGGCGAAATTACGACCCGTGTTGCTCTCGCAAATTGTGAAGACATATCTAAAGCCGTGATGGCGATGTAGTGCAAGCATTTGATGCCCGCGCCGCAGTTGGAATGGTAGGCGTCAAACTAGCCCATCCCTGTCCCGATGGAGTTCCATAGTTTTGGTAGATGGAAGCGATTGATATTCGGCGCACAGTACATACATGGCATGGACGGTGTACGTTTCTATACTCGACTTAAGACACTTACTACTCGCTGGCCCAAGGGTGTCCGCAATCCGGATTATATCATGCCAGTGATGAAATAACCCTTCACGTACTATCATAAATGGCAAA
>CAYZMI010000027.1:26424-30417 GCA_964479475.1 uncultured Rhodospirillaceae bacterium
GATTATATCATGCCAGTGATGAAATAACCCTTCACGTACTATCATAAATGGCAAATAACCTTGACGTTTTAGGTTGCCGGCGTACTAATGCAGCCACTTGAAATGTTGAATGGGGTTAATATGGCAAAAGAGGAGTTACTGGAATTTTCCGGCACTGTGTTGGAACGTTTGCCTAACGCCATGTTTAAAGTGAAACTGGAAAATGGACATGAAGTACTGGCACACACAGCCGGTAAAATGCGTAAATTCAGAATTCGAGTTCTGGAAGGTGATAAAGTTGATGTAGAAATGACACCGTACGACTTGTCAAAGGCCAGAATCATATTCCGACATAAGTAACCGATGCCATAAATTCATCATTTTCGAAGAGGCCCCGAAGGGTCTCTTTGTAATTTGGTGGAACCAAATCGACTAGGTAGGAATTTTCAACATTAATTTCGCAAATCACACGATTAATTTGGAATATCAAAACTTACCTCAGCCTTGTGCCCGACGTATAAACAACAACTCATAACGACCGATGGAAATACGATCCTGGCGAAACCCCATCGTTATTCTTATTTGTGGGACCCTGATTCTACTTGTGTCGTTTGGCGTACGGCAAACATACGGGATTTTTTTGGCGCCTATTTCAAAAGCACACGGGTGGCCACTTGCACAGCTTTCCACGGCTATGGCGCTACAGACCCTAATATGGGGAATGGCAACACCCCTCTTAGGTGGTATCGCCGATAAGTTCGGGGCGGGCCGGGTAGTCAGTCTGGGATTAATTCTATACGCGGTTGGGTTGTGGATGATGGCTACTTCTGCATCACCAGCGGAAATGACCTTTTCTATTGGTCTTTTGACAGGTATCGGCGTAAGTGCCACCGGCTTTCCGATCATATTAGCGGTAGTTGGCCGAAGCGTCCCTGAGAATCGCCGCAGCCTATTTTTGGGGATTGCCAGCGCCGGCGGCTCTTCGGGACAAGTACTAATTGTTCCCCTAACTCAGCAAATAATTTCTGCTGAGGGATACGTGACTGCTCTTATTTTTCTTGCCGTGGCGATGGTGTTTATCGTGCCGTTAGTCGCTGCCGTCTCAGGCAAACCACAGCAGCCTGATGGCCCAAATATCAATCAAAGCGTAAAGGGGGCAATGGGTGAAGCATTGCATCACCGCGGTTATATTCTATTGGCCACCGGTTTTTTCGTCTGTGGATTTCAGACCATGTTTATCGGTACCCATTTACCTAACCACCTAACTGAAGCAAATATTTCAACAGGTGTCGCCGCTACTTGTGTCTCGCTCATTGGGTTCTTTAATATCGTAGGTTGTTACATATGGGGGGAATTAGGCGGGAGATTCAGCAAAAAATATTTGTTGGCGATCATATATATCGCGCGGTCTGCCGGTATAGCAATTTTTATCCTGCTACCTATCACTGATATCGGCGCAATGGTCTTCGCGTCATATACCGGGCTTTTATGGCTTGGCACAGTACCGCTTACTGGTGGCTTGGTTGCCCAAATATTTGGCGTTCAATACATGGCCATGCTTTATGGCTTCGTATTTTTCGGTCACCAGCTGGGAAGTTCCATTGGAATTTGGATGGGCGGCGTTGTATTCGACTACACAGGGTCGTATGACGCAGTTTGGTGGTGTGCCGTGGGATTAGGATTTGTCGCTGCGGTTATCCATTGGCCCATCGACGAGCGTCCTGTAAAGCGAACCGTGGCACCCACACCGGTGACTTAGAGTTAGTATAGTTACAGGTCCTACTTATGCAGCAAACTCAGCCATTTTGGAAAAACCCTCATATCGTCCTTGTATTGTGTACGGTAATGATTCTGATTTCCTACGGGACGAGGCAGAGTTTTGGGCTATTCCTAATTCCGATAAGCGAATCTATTAGTAACGGCAAGGTCGAACCATTTTCATTTGCTGTAAGTCTACAGACCCTAGTGATTGGGCTGTGCGTCCCGTTTGTTTCTATGATTGCCGATAAATGGCTCGGCCCAATTAAAATGCTCATGATCGGGGGGGCACTTTATGGCCTCGGCATGTTCTTGTTAAGCAATGCCACAACCGAATTACACCTCACCCTAAGCGTTGGCGTTTTGAGTGGTCTAGCCGCAGCTGGCTGCGGGCTACCCATGTTGTTATCCGTAACAGGCCGCGTTGCCCCTGAAAAATATCGTAGCCTCTGGCTCGGGATCGTGTCTGCTGGCGGCACAGGTGGACAGATGTTCCTGGTACCCTTTAACGGATACCTGCTCGCACGAATGGATTGGACCGACGTTATAGCCATATTGTCAGCAATAATTGCATCCACCGTTGTGATGGCATTTTGGGTGGGAAAGGCAAGCGGCGACGCCCTCGATCAAAAAAAAGATACACAAACACTCGGGCAGGCCCTAACTGAAGCACGTGACAGCATGAGTTATTGGTATTTGTGTTTGGGATTTTTTACATGTGGATTCCAGGTCCAATTCGTTGTCACTCATCTACCAAAGTATCTTGAAGATACCGGCACTGGTGTGACCATCGGCGCGCACGCCATAGCTCTGATCGGATTTACGAACATGATCGGCACTGCGGTCGCGGGAAAATTGGGTGGTCACTTCCAGAAGAAAAATCTGCTCGTCTTTCTGTATATCGGGCGATCGGTCGTTATGCTCGCGTTCTTTTTGTCGCCGATCAGCCAGATGTCGGTCTACATATTTGCATCCTGTATCGGCCTTCTCTGGCTTGCTACAGTGCCTTTAACTGCTGGGATCGTATCTACTCTCTTCGGCACACGCTATATGGCAACACTTTACGCCATTGCCTTCCTTAGCCATCAAATCGGAGGCGCATTGAGCACTTGGATGGGAGGCGTTATCAGAGATGCAACCGGCTCTTATGAAATGTGGTGGTGGGTCATTATCCTAGGCGGTGCTTTAGCGGCCTTGTTTCATGTACCGATCAAAGAACAGCCCGTATCGCGCCTAATGCAGCCAGCTTAAGCGGAGCGACACACACCTCATGTCCAAGTCATTTTGGAGAAACCCCTACGCAGTCTTAATCTTCGCCACTTTAATTATCGTTTTCGGCTACGGAAGCCGACAAAGCTTTGGCATGTTCGTCAGACCGGTCAGCGAGGCCCTTGGATTCCCCGGCATTGCAGCGATGTCGGATGCAACAGCCTTTCAAGCCTTAATTTACGGTTTTTCTGCACCATTTGTCGGCGCTATTTCTGATCGTTGGGGACCAATTAAGATGCTAATGGGAGCGTCGTTGCTCTATTCTGGTGGCATATTTTTAATGTCCCAGTCGGTAACGCCTGAGGGCATGCTCCTAAGTATTGGTTTCTTTACAGGCGTTGGTTCGAGCGGCGTGGCACTGCCTATGCTCCTCTCTATAGCCGGGCGCGTAGCACCTGAAGAAAGACGGGGAATTTGGTTGGGTATAGTCACTGCAGGAGCAACGGCCGGACAAATGCTGGTCGTTCCCCTAAGCCAGCAAATGATTGCCGGCATCGGCTGGCAAACCGCGGCAATGATCCTGGCCACCTTGGTGCTCATGATCTTACCACTTGCACTTCTTTTATCGCACGCCGCCTCGGAGACCTTGAAAAAAAAGGACAAACAAAGCCTTGGGGATGCCATTAGGGAGGCACGGACACATAGCGGTTTTTGGCTATTGTTGATCGGCTTCTTCGTGTGCGGATTTCAGGTCCAATTCATCAACAACCACATGGAAAACTATTTAAAGGTAAATATGGGTGTGGTGGGCCCTGTTATGGCGGCCACGGCAATTAGTCTCATTGGCCTTTTCAATATGATTGGTACATCTGCGGCAGGGTATTTAGGCGGCAAGTTTCGGATGAAATATCTACTATCAATACTTTACACTGCCCGGTCCTTCGTATTTCTCGCATTCTTCCTACTGCCCTTAAGCAAAACAACAGTTATTCTTTTTGCCTGTCTGGTGGGAATATTATGGCTGGCAACCGTGCCACTTACCTCAGG
>CAYZMI010000028.1:0-28594 GCA_964479475.1 uncultured Rhodospirillaceae bacterium
CCTCGACGGCGCGACCAGGGCCGCACTCGATGCATACGATATGTCAGGGATTACTCCCGATGACATTGATTTCGCTGAAGTGCATGACTGCTTCGCTATTGCAGAACTACTGGCGTATGAGGACCTTGGGTTTTGCGAGCGGGGTATGTCGGGCAGATATATTGAAAGCGGCGCCACGTCACGGAATGGTATACGCCCGGTAAATAATTCTGGCGGGCTGATTTCCAAGGGCCATCCCATCGGCTCGACTGGCACGGGGCAAGTCTATGAAGTCGTAAAACAACTACAGGGCCGAGCCACAGACCCAGAACGGCAACTCAAAAATGTGCGTTATGGCTTGACCCACAATGTGGGTGGTTCTGGTGCCGCGGTTGCAGTTCACGTGTTTAAGGCCGTGACGTAATATGGTTGGGATAAATGCTTACGCTACTGCATTACCGTCGCTCAGGCTGCCTGCCAGCGCCTATGTGGAGGCGTGGGGAAGTTGCGGCGCGCGCGGCATGGAGCAAAAAGCCTTTTGTGCCTATGATGAAGACGCCGTCACCTTGGCTATCAGTGCGGCTCGAGCGGTGTTTGAGGTTTACTCTAGTGATGTGCTTGTTGACGCTCTATTTCTCGGTGTTACCACACCGCCTTATGACGAAAAACCATCAGCTGCAACCATTCCGACCGCGTTATTTAATTACTCGGGTATACGTGTAACCGAAATTACCGGATCGCCTCAGGCAGGTGTTCAGGCTTTGGTTAGTGCATTAGAGTTTTGTGCCGCCAATAAAGGGCGCTATGCGCTGGCTATTGCCGCGGATGCCCCCGAGGCCCCCGTCGATGCTTCCTATGAACATGCACTGGGTGCTGCCGCTGCAGCATTTTTGGTTGGGCCAAATGGTCCGGCAGCGGAATTTTTAGAGACTTACGCGGTAACACGAGAGACATTTGGTGCAAGATTTCGTCGCCGTGGCGAAAAGGTCTTATCTGACTTGGAATTGCGTACGCAGGACAATTTCGAAAGTCTGCGGATGCTGGCTGAGACTTCAAAACTACCCAAGATTAAGCACATTGCAGTCGGCGCCGATGCAGCGTTAATGCGGAGCGCTAGTCGGGCGCTTGGACAACCGGATGCAATTTTTGACGGCATTTGGAGCCAGATCGGCGACGCTGGAGCAGCTTCTGCACCCTTCGCACTCGCTGCCGCACTTGATGTGGCTCGGTCAGGTGACACTATATTGACAATTGGTGTTGGTGCCGGAGCGACGGCTGCACGATTTACGGCTGGTCGGGAACTAGCTAAGACCCGCCGCAGAGGTGTGAAGACGGCCAACCGGATGGCGATGGGGCGGACGGTGAATTACGTTACCTATCTCAAACATAGACGAATGTTAAGTAGCCGCAATGGTGCGGCAGGATGACTTCCTATATCTCACTTCCTATCTATGCCGGAAATATTGATGAGCGCTTGCGCGTAATCGCCGGTCAGTGTGAGGCATGTGGACAACTCGCTTATCCAAAACGGCCGGTCTGTATTGAATGTGGCGGCGATCAGTTTACCGATATGCCGCTTTCCGGAGAGGCTACGCTCTATACATTTTCGGTTGTGGCAGGCGTCGGTGCACCATCCGAATTCGATGAGGAACAGGTAATGACCGGGGATGTGACTTGTGGCGTTGTGCAACTAGAAGAAGGACCACGTTTGATGGTGCGGCTAGCCGATGTAAATCCTGAAGATCTTCATATTGGGTTAAAACTTCGCGCAGTAGTTCGGCGACTTTACGACCAGGAAGGTATTCAGCGCTATGGCGTAAAATTTGTTCCAACGGAATTATATAAATGAATATGTTATAAAATAGCTCCGTCAATGTTCGCCATGCTTGGGCTCTTTACCCAAGTGCCCGGTGTTTCGATTTGTCGGGATCGCCAGGTTTACCGCTGAAATGACAAAAACTAGAGAATTTGTTGATCTATTTGGATGACCCCACAGGTTTTTAAAACTCCTATTACCGATCTATTTGGAATTGTGCACCCGGTCCTTTGCGGTGGGCTCATGTGGTTGGCCGATGCTAATTATGTCGGTGCCGTTGTAAATGCCGGTGGGATGGGCTTTATCACGCCGCGCAGTTTTCCGTCTCCTGAAGATTACCGCGACCAGCTCAAAAAGTGCCAAGATATCACCGGTGGCAAGCCGTTCGGCGTCAATATTTACGTTTCCGCTCGTCCCGAAGCTAACGAGGCATTAATACAGTTTCTTGATATCGCCATCGAAGAAGGTGTCCGATTTGTCGAAACCGCAGGCTATAGCCCCAAGACTTTCATGCCTCGCATCAAGGAGGCGGGTATGGTGGCAATACACAAATGCACCACTGTGCGTCACGCGCAAAGTGCAGTCCGCGCCGGGGTCGATGCCATTACAATTCTTGGTGCGGAAGCGGCTGGCCACCCCGGTATGAATTTGATTGGAACCATGGTTCAAGGCGGAATAGTACCTGCGACCATTGATGTGCCAGTGGTCTTAGCAGGTGGTATGGGGACAGGTCGTCAACTTTTAGCAGCACTAGCACTTGGCGCAGATGGAATTCTAATGGGATCACGCATGACTGTAGCGTCTGAAATTTGGGCCCATGAGAACTATAAAAAACACATTACCGAAATCACCGAATCCGACACTCGAATTGTGATGTCGATCTTCAATGACAATTCTCGTGTTTTAGAAAATGAAACAGCACGTAAAATTGCAACACTTGAAGCTGAAGGTGTGAATGATTTCGAGCAATATCGAGACCTAGTCCAGGGCTCGAACCAACGTGAGGCTTATGCGACAGGTAATTGGGAACTTGGCACACCTTCAATGGGTCAATCTGGAGCATTTGCGAACGAGATAAAACCGGTTGAGGAGATTTTCGATGAAATTTTGGCCGACGCGGTGGCACATCGCGATCGACTTACGACATTAACGGGTTGAATGCGATGCAAACAGTAGGAGCGTAGTCCTATGATCAAGGATTTTAGCATTTCCGATGTTACCGTTGGGGTCATCGGTGCTGGTGTCATGGGGCGCGGCATTGCGCAAATCATGGCGGTAGGTGGAATGCGCGTCCTAATGTTCGACGTCGAGAATAGTGCTGCGAAAGACGGTTGTGCCTTTGCCGCACGGATGATTAGCCGTGCTGTTGAGAAGGGCAACATGGCCAGCGAAAAAGCCGACCTGGCGGTCGAACAATTGGAGGTTGTTGTAGCGCTACGTGACCTGGCGACGTGTGACGTAGTAATCGAAGCTGTGCTCGAGGATTTAGAAATCAAGCGCGCGGTATTCAATGAGCTTGAAGGGATCGTAAGCGAAGATTGTATTTTGGCTACAAATACTTCCTCGCTTTCGGTGACGGCTATTGGTGTAGACCTGAATCTTCCAAATCGACTTGCGGGGTTTCATTTCTTCAACCCGGTCCCCTTAATGAAAGTAGTCGAGGTCGTCGAGGGGCTCGAAACTGCACCTAAGGTAATTCAAACTTTATGCGCTGTCGCACGTCGTGCTGGCCACGAACCGGTGCAAGTAAAGGATACGCCGGGTTTTCTGGTCAATCACGCCGGGAGGGGGCTCAACACCGAGGGGGTACGCATTGTTTCCGAAGGTATTGCTGATTTCGCTGGGATAGACGATTTGCTGCGCGAGGGTGGGCCTGGCTTTCGTATGGGCCCCTTCGAACTTATGGATACGACCGGTCTCGACGTGTCACATGTCGTAATGGAGTCGATCTACGAGCAATTTTATCAAGAACCCCGTATTCGACCCGGAGCAATAACCCGCCAGCGTTCTATCGGTGGATTACATGGACGCAAGACAGGGCGAGGATTTTACGTCTATGAAGGCAACAAAAAGGTTGTTCATGCGCAACCACCCACGCCAACTGATTTGCCTCAGTCGGTCTGGATTAGCAATGACGAACCCAAAGGACGCGCTGCTTTGATTGAGGCTATTGGCACGACCGCGGCAATTGATGATGGCAAATCGCCATCCACAAAAAGCGTATGTCTATTCACACCGCTGGGAGCAGACACTACGACTTGCGCAGTAGCTGAGGGTATTGAGGCGGAGCGTTGTTTTTCTGTCGATACGTTATTCGGGCTCGATGGAAGACGCACGTTGATGACTACGCCGCTGTCTGATCCAGATCTACGAGACCAGGTGCATGCACTGCTAGCGTGTGGCGATCATTCGGTCACAGTGATCCATGATAGTGCGGGGTTTGTTAATCAACGAGTGGTGGCGACAGTGATTAATATTGCTTGTGATATCGCGCAACAGCGCATTGCAAAGCCCGAAGATATCGATAGTGCAGTGCGCCTCGGGTTGGGCTATCCCCAGGGGCCGCTAGCCATGGGGAACGCAGTGGGCCCCGCTAAACTCTTGAAAGTCCTTCAGAACATGCTGAATTTCTATGGCGATCCGCGCTATCGGCCTAGCCCGTGGCTCAAGCGCCGTGCAATTTTAGGAGTTTCATTGCTGACACCTGAGAATTGAATGTATGGGATGGCGCCTAAGGATGGAGTCAACATTTTCTCCCGCGTTACTTAGTACGTCAGAGCAGCTTAGGTAATCCCAATGCTCGTAAGTGTCATTCCTTATTTCGAGACCCTGAATGTATCTCTCTTCAAGAAAAATACTTGCAACAGACAATTTCATTTACCTATGGCAAGCACTTAGAGCAAAAGAATTTAACTATCTATTTCCAAACTAACACCTTCGACTCCATTCTTTAACCGATTCGCGTTAGCTTAATGTGTCGATTGGGGGCGATTACCGCCAGAAGGTTTGGGTTAGGCCTAAAGGGGCAAAATAGCTGTATTCAATGGGGAGTAACGTTGACACAAAGAGTGCGCTTCGATGAGTTCCATACCATTAGAAATTTTGCCTTTCTCATTCGACTGTGTTGTTAGCGGCGGCCGCTTCCCAAATCCAACTACATCGAGACTAATTCCGTGAGTACTAATATGTCTGCAGACCATAAGGATCTCGCCAACGCTATCCGTGCCCTATCCATGGACGCGGTACAGGCAGCCAATTCTGGACACCCGGGTATGCCCATGGGGATGGCGGATGCGGCGACCGTACTATTTACTCAATTTTTAAAATACGATTCCACTGCCCCCAATTGGCCTGATCGTGACCGTTTTGTGTTGTCGGCTGGTCACGGCTCAATGCTTTTATATTCTTTGTTGTACCTAACAGGTTACGCGGACATTACAATCGACGAGATAAAGAGTTTCCGGCAGCTTGGCAGTAGGACTGCCGGCCACCCGGAATTTGGCGAAGCGGCTGGGATCGAGACTACGACTGGGCCCTTAGGGCAGGGTGTTGCTACCGCGGTCGGCATGGCACTGGCAGAGCGAGTGCTGGCCGCGCGGTTTGGTGATGACATCGTAAATCATCATACCTACGTCATCGCCAGCGACGGCGATCTGATGGAGGGGATAAGCCACGAGGCGGCCTCCTTTGCCGGACATCTCAAGCTTTCGAAGTTGATCATGCTTTATGATGACAACGATATATCCATCGACGGTAGTACCGGGCTCGCTTGGTCGGACGATGTGCTGGGACGATTTGTGTCTTATGGTTGGGATACATTAGCGGTAGATGGGCACGATACTGAAGCAGTGGCGGCCTCCCTTACCGCGGCGCGGGACAGTGACCGACCGTCGCTAATAGCGTGCAAAACAACCATAGCCTTTGGCGCGCCAACCAAAGCTGGCACGGCAGCCTCCCACGGGGCACCACTGGGAGAGGATGAGATCGAAGGGGCTCGCGTTGCATTGGCCTGGCCACACGAGCCATTCGAGGTGCCCGAAAAGATTTTGGCTGCGTGGCGTGCTGCAGGAACGCGGGGTGCAAGCAATCGCTCAGCATGGGCGGAACGTCACGAGGCGTTAAACCATTCGGTAAAAAAGGCGTTCGACCTTGCAGTATGTGGTGGGCTACCTGAAGGCTGGGATGCTGTCATTGCAGAAGTCAAAGCGGCATTTATCGCAGATAGGCCAGCACAAGCTACACGTGTTTCTTCTGGGGCGGTGCTCGAATCGTTGGTGCCCGCGGTTCCCGAGTTGATGGGTGGATCGGCCGACCTCACAGGTTCGGTTAACACTCGCGTCTCAAACATGGCACCTATCATCGCGGGTGATTTTGGCAACAGATATATCCATTATGGTATCCGCGAGCTTGGCATGGCGGCGGCCATGAACGGTATGGCGCTTCATGGTGGTGTGATCCCCTATGCAGGGACATTCTTAGTATTCAGCGATTATCTCCGCCCCGCCCTTCGGCTTTCAGCGTTGATGAAACAGCGCGTAATCTATGTCCTGACCCATGACTCTATCGGTCTCGGCGAGGATGGCCCGACCCATCAGCCCGTCGAGCATTTGGCGAGTCTGCGTGCCATACCGAATATCAATGTGTTCAGACCAGCAGACGCTGTGGAGGTCGCCGAATGTTGGGAATTGGCGATTAGGGCTACCGACACGCCATCCGCTATGGTGCTGACCCGTCAGGGGTTACCCGCAGTTCGTACGGAAGGAGACAACGACAATCTTTGCGCAAAAGGTGGTTACGTGTTATCGGCGGCAGAGGGTGCAGCGCGGGTGATATTGCTCGCCACTGGCTCTGAGGTCTCGGTGGCAATGGATGCCCAAAAAATACTCTCTGACGATGGCATTGCGGCGAGCGTTGTTTCCATGCCTTGTTGGGAATTATTTAACCAACAATCAAAAGACTATCGAGAAAGTGTGCTCGGGGTGGGGACCATTCGTATTGCGGTAGAGGCCGGCGTGCGTCTCGGATGGGACCAATATATCGGAATTGATGGCGGATTCGTTGGCATGTCCGGTTTTGGTGCCTCGGCGCCCGCCAAGGACCTTTACAAACATTTCAACATTACAGCGCAAGCTGTCGTCGACGAGGCTCGTTCGCGGCTTTAGTTTTAAACGATGGAGGAGAGGACATGGCAGTCAAGGTAGCCATTAATGGATTTGGCCGTATCGGCCGTCTGGTATTGCGTGCGGCGTACGAGTCAAAGCGCAAAGACATCCAGTTTGTCGCTATTAACGATCTCGGCAGTGTCGAAGCTAACGGGCGGTTGCTTCAGTATGACACCATGCATGGCAAATTTTCCGGTAAAGTAAATATCACTAAAACCGGAATTAATATTGGTAATGGCAACATCCGTGTTTTTGCCGAGAGAAACCCAGCGAATCTGCCATGGGATAAGCTGGGTGTTGACGTTGTGATGGAATGCACCGGGATATTTACTAAGCGCGATCAGGTGCAGGCCCATCTCGACGCCGGAGCAAAAAAGGTTCTCATCTCGGCACCCGCGACTGGTGAGGATCTCACTGTAGTGTGCGGGGTAAATGAAAATAAACTGCGCAAAAGCCATAAAGTTGTGTCCAATGCGTCCTGTACCACCAACTGTTTAGCTCCCGTGGCTGCAGTCTTGCACAAGTCTATTGGAATTCAGCAAGGCTATATGACTACAATCCACGCTTACACTGGTGATCAAAGACTGCAGGACACACTGCACCCTGATCCACGTCGATCGCGTGCTGCGGGTTATTCAATGATCCCTACCTCGACTGGTGCCGCCAAGGCTGTAGGGCTCGTGTTGCCGGCGCTTAACGGCAAGCTCGACGGGACATCGATTCGCGTGCCCACTGCCAATGTCTCGATTATAGATCTCAATTTCACTGCTAAGCGGAAAACAACGCCGGAAGAGATTAATAAAGCCATTATCAAGGCTTCCAATAGCAAGAGGCTGAAAAATATCCTTATTACCAACGACGAACCGTTAGTATCCAGCGACTTCAACCACAACCCGGCTAGTTCCATCTTTGATCTCACCCAGACCCAGGTGATCGAAGGCAAGCTTTGCCGGGTGGCGTCGTGGTACGACAATGAATGGGGCTTCTCTAACCGCATGTCGGATACCGCCGTGCTTATGGGTAAGCTCGGCTGAACGTCCCCTGGATGGTTGGTTTCCATACACTTGATCGTTTCCCTGCTCTGAACGACGCGGGAAGTGGGACACGGGTATTATTGCGGGGTGACCTCAACGTGCCCATGCGCGATGGGGTGGTGGTTGATGCTACACGCATCAAGAGGCTCGCGCCTACTATCCAGGAGCTTGCTGATCGCGGTTGCCGTGTGGTGATCATGTCCCATTTTGACAGGCCTAAAGGCAAAGTGGTGCCAGAAATGTCTTTGAAGCCACTCCTAGAGCCGTTACGGGTGGCTCTAGGCGGGCGAGATGTCGTGTTTGCCACCGACTGTGTCGGTAAGATCGCGCAATCCGTTATCGACGGCCTTGAGCCGGGTGGTATAGCCCTTTTGGAAAACCTTCGTTTCCATGCAGGTGAAGAGGCTAATGATTTGTCTTTTGTGAAGGCGCTCGCCACTCTTGGTGAAGTATTCGTGAATGATGCGTTTTCTGCGGCCCATCGCGCCCATGCTTCTACAAAAGGTCTAGCACAAGTGCTTCCTGCCGCTGCGGGCCGTCTCATGCAAGCCGAGCTCGAAGCGCTCGAAGCCGCATTGGGCAATCCGAGTAAACCCGTGGCGGCCATTGTAGGCGGCGCAAAAGTCTCCAGTAAGCTTGATGTTTTGACAAATCTAGTGGGGAGAGTTGACCAATTGGTGATTGGCGGTGCCATGGCCAATACATTTCTATATTCACTTGGGACAGATGTGGGCGCGTCACTTTGTGAGCACGATATGGCGCATACGGCGCGGAACGTAATGGCAAAAGCAGATGATGCTAGATGCGAAATCGTACTGCCATCTGATGTGGTGATAGCTGAAAATTTAACGGAAGGTGCTACCAATCAAACCGTGCCTATCGCTGCCGTGCCCGCTGATCAAATGATCCTTGATGTGGGACAGGCGACGGCGGTGGCGCTAGCTGGTGCACTTTCGGATTTTCGCACACTATTGTGGAATGGGCCCATGGGCGCCTTCGAAATCAAACCCTTCGATGCTGGCACCAACGTCGTGGCACAAGCTGCGGCCAAGCTTACCAGGGAGGGCACGCTCAAATCTATCGCTGGTGGTGGCGATACAGTGTCGGCACTTACCGCAGCGGGCGTAATTGACGATTTTTCATACGTTTCGACCGCAGGTGGTGCATTTCTTGAATGGATGGAAGGCAAAGAGTTGCCAGGTGTAGCGGCTTTGGAGAATTAAGCTGTTAGCTTCTTTTGATTCCTCTTGATAAAGCGCTCTATCTCTGCCGGTGTCATGGGTTGTCGGAACATCTCGTTGCGCATCCAGACACGTTGCAAGCTGACATCTACTATAGCTTGTTTCATAGCGACGAGGTCTTTCCGGTTTTTAATTAGCTTGTTGGCGCCTTTAGCCTGCTCGAAATAGTGATCTTTTTCATCCTCCCAGATTACCTTCATCGCTTTGGCGGTCATCTGGTTAATTTTATTACCCTTAAGCTTAGAACCGACGCGGAATAGGGCTGCTCCGCCGCCTTCTGTAATGCCTACCGCAGCTCGGCCAATGGTGCCTCCCTTCACATAACGACGTCTAATATCGCCCAGTATTTTTTCCTGCGGCAGTTGCTTGAGATCGCGTTTCGTAAGTTTGCGATTTTGCAAATGCTCCAGAATGTCCGCAAGCATTACGAAATGACTAAATTCCGAAACTAATTGTTCAAGTAGAAATAGGTAGTCGTGCCGGTCAATGGTCTTACCGACCTTGGGAAATGCTTTAACCGCGTCGGTCAATTCGCGATGCAGTCCATTGAAATATCCATCTACCGGGTTAAGTTCCTTCCATAGCTGGGCACGCAGATAAAATGTGTGGTCATCGGGTTTAGCAGTCTTGAAGAAACGGCGTGCGATTTCGGCTTCCGCCTCCCAATAGGGTGTTGCGGTATCGATAAGCTGTTGCATGACGTTGGCCATGAAGACGCCTCTCTTGAATTTTGCGCAAGTTAGTCAGCAGAAGACCTTTTCGCAAGTCCGTGCATCTGTTGGGGGCTTGCGCTACATTTCTGCCGCTATGATGCCTGTAAAAACAGATGTATTTATCGTAGGTGCTGGTGGTGCAGGAATGTACGCCGCTGTGTCGGCTGCCCGTGAGGGTGCAGAGGTCTTGCTGGCCGACAAAAGCCTGATTAGCCGAGGCGGAGCCACGATTATGGCCCAGATGACGGTAGCTGCGGCGGTAGGACACGAAGAACCTGATCACTGGACACATCACCTCACGGACACTATCGAGGCTGGGCACAACCTTTGTAACGAACATCTCTCCGCGATCCTTTGCGAGGAGGCACCTATCCGCATCTTTGAGATGGATGAGTGGAAAGTGGGCTGGGCGCGCGATAACGGGCTCATGTGCCAAGTTCATGCGCCTGGCCATGGGCTTAAGCGCTGCGTATATGTGGATTATCTCAATACCGGGCCGGCTGTTGCCCGCGCGCTGCGCGGCGAAGTGGCACAACGTTCAGGGATCAAGCGGGCCAGCGGCCTCGCAGTTTTGGAAATTATTGTTAAGGATAACGAGGCGGTGGGCGCGGTCGCCATCGACGTAGAATCTGGGGAGACTGTTTTAGTGGAAGCCGGTGCGGTAATTCTCGCGGCGGGTGGATTAACTCGGCTCTACAAACGGAATAGCGCGTCCCTGAACATGGCAGGTGAGGCATACGCCTTGGCCTTACGCGCTGGCGCAGAACTAATCGACATGGAGTTTGTTCAATTTTTTCCTATCGGACATTTAGCACCACGAATGGTGGGGATGGATCCAATCATGTGGGATCCATTCCGCTATAAAGTTGGTGGTCGGCTGCTAAACGGTGACTTTGAAGAGTTCGTCCACAATTACGGTGCTACAGACAGTGGAACCTACACTGCCCGGCGTGATGTCGCATCGTACGCCATCAACAAGGAGGTGGAGGCAGGGCGTGGTTCACCCCATGGCGGAGTGTGGCTCAGTTTCGAACATATTCCTGAAGATGTTATGACGGAAAAGTTTGGTCCTATGATTGGACGACTTGCCAAAAATGGCATCGATCTCTCCAATATGCCGGTCGAAGTCTCACCTATCGCGCATTACCACATGGGAGGAATTCGGGTAGATGATGAGATGCATACCTGTGTACCGGGGCTGTTTGCAGCAGGGGAGGCGGTCGGCGGCGCAAATGGCGCGACACGTTTGTCCGGAAACGCGATCCCGGAGGCCTTTGTATTTGGTGAACGCGCAGGCCGATTTGCTGCTTTTTTTGCAAATAATCGCTCAAGAGTGAACCTGAATAGGGATACGGAGATCCCGGTTCTTGATGAACCTCGGACCTCTCTCAAGAGCGAACTAAGCTCAAAAGAAGGTCCAGCCTATCTCATGAAAGAGCTGCAAGAGCTTATGTGGGATAAAGTAGGATTGTTCCGAACCGGCGCAGATCTTGAGGCGGCACTGCTGCGGATCCGCGAGATGCAGGCTGACGATATGCGCCGAATGGAAATTCCCCGCAATCGACCATTTAATCAAGCTTTGATAGATTGGTACGAGCTTCGCGCTGGGCTTTTGTGTGCAGAAGCGGTGGTGTTATCGGCTATTAATCGAACCGAAAGCCGCGGCGCTCATCAAAGGTTGGATTACGAGGATGTGTCGCGTGATTTTGAGCGAAATCAAACGGTGGCACTGAAGGGTGACGAGTTGGTTGCGGGCTGGCGGGAGGTGCCCCGAATTTCTTATACGCTGGAAGAAAAGAAAGCGGCGGTGGTATGAACAAACAATTGAAGACATTACTCAAAGTCTATCGTGGCACCGAAGGCGAACCGCCGAATTATGATGAATTTACAGTGCCATTCGAAGACGGTGCGTCCGTTCTCGATGCGCTCGTCTGGATCCGCACCAATGCGGATTCTTCACTCGCCTTCCGTTATTCGTGTTTCAGTGCTAATGCGTGCAAAGAATGCATGGTCCGAGTGGATGGTAAAATTGGTTATGCCTGTACCGAAAAGCTATCTACGGGAGAGGTCACTGTTGAACCTCTCGCAAACAAACGGCTGATCCGCGATTTGGTGACTGATATTGTTCCCCCCAAGGAACGGCTAAACAGCGGGGGGTAATTATGCTGCAATCGGATTTCCTGATCTGATTAATTCTATTATCCGTGCCGGAGTAATAGGTGCCTCAGATATTTGCACGCCAAACGGCGATAAAGCGTCTTCGATGGCCGACACCACCGCCGCGGCCGTGGGCACCGTCGAGCCCTCCCCACAGCCCTTGACGCCTAGCGGGTTCAACGGCGAAGGGCTTTCCAGAAACGTGACTTTGAAATTAGGGACTTCAGGTGCACTCGGCAGTAAATATTCACCGAAATTGGTTGTCACTGGCTGTGCGTCATCGTCATAGCCCATCCATTCGAACATGGCATTTCCAATGCCATGTGTTACACCGCCGACCACTTGGCCATCAACTATGGTGGGGTTGATTAGAACCCCTGAATCATGGGTGATGACGTAGTTGATAATTTTAACTCCGCCGGTCTCCGGGTCCACTGTAGCTTCGCATGCATGGCAGCTATAGCAATAGGCTAGTGGGTCGGTAAGAAAATTTTTTGTAGATTCTAACCCTGGCGTGATACCGGCAGGTAACGCATAGCCGGGTGTGCCTGCCACCGCGTGTGCCACTTTACCTAAAGTTACAGAAATATCAGGAACGCCCTTAACGCGTATTTCGGTTCCCTCGATTTCCAAATCCTCTTCTGAGGCTTCCAATATTTGGGCTGCAATTTTGAGCGCTTTTTCTCTTACTTCTACCGCCGCGAGATGACCGGAGGATCCAGCGGTAATGGTTTGACGGCTGCCGAAACCTCCCATTCCCATAGGTATCGGGTCCGTATCGCCGGCCACAACTTCTATATTACTCATGTCGCCGCCCAGCTGTTCAGCAACCACTTGGGCCATCATGGTGTGAGTGCTTTGCCCCATGGGCGCAGCACCTGTATAGACAGAGATTTTGCCGGAGGTGCCCACCCGAACCGTCGCAGTCTCGAACGGTCCCCGTCCTGTACCTTTTACGCCGAACGACATACCGAACCCGAGATAGCGTCCTTCAGCCTGAGCCACCGATCGGCGTGACTCAAAATCAGCGTATTCCGCTGCTTTTAAAGTCATATCCAGAGCTTTGGGAAAATCACCCGAGTCATATGTAATATTCACACCTGCGCGAGTTTTGAGCGGTTTTTTGTAAGGCATTTCGCTGCCTTGGATCATGTTTTTGATGCGTAGCTCTGCGCGATCAATCCCTATTCCCTTTGCGGCACGATCCATTAGCCGTTCCATTACAAAAGTTCCCTGTGGGTGGCTTGCACCACGTACTGGCGCGCACGGAACCATATTGGTGAACACCAGTGTTTGATCCATCCTGTAATGAGGCACTTTGTATGGGCCCGGGATACAGGCGGCTGCGTTATAGGGCAACGTGATACCTTGGATGGTATAGGCTCCATGGTCGTGGATAAGATGTCCCCGGATGCCTTGGATCAGACCCTCTTCGTCCAGTGCGATCTCGGCTTCCCAGTATTGATCGCGTTCCTGGACCGTGGCGACGAAATGCTCGCGCCGGTCTTCGATCCACTTTACTGGCCGTCCCGCCAGTTTAGCGACCAACGCGACAATCAACTCTTCGGGATAAAACACGAATTTTGGACCAAAACCGCCACCTACATTAGGTGTAATTACACGGAATTGGTTCTCATATAGTCCAAGGAGTTGGACAATGAAGCCGTGTACGAGATTAGGCATTTGGGTTGACGTCCAAAGCGTAATTCGGTCTTCGACCGGCTCGTAACGACCCACGGCTCCACGACATTCGATTGGGTGACCACTTCCGCGGTGCTGCCAAATTTCTTCACGGAAGGTATGGGCTGCATTCTGGAAGATAGCGTCGACATCGCCATATTCCTGCGACATAGTCATCATGACGTTGGTTTCTGCATCTTCCTTATATTTAGGAGCACTCTCCTCCAGTGCTTTTTTGCAGTCCCCGACCGCTGGCAGCGGTTCCCAATCCATCTGAACCATGGCTACAGCGTCTTCGGCAATGTGGCGAGTTTCGGCGATGACAATAGCGACACACTCACCGGAAAACAGCGTCTCGTCATGCACCATAATTACGGGCCCCGCATTTTCCACATTTGGTACGCCGCCAGGGAACTCAACTGGAAGTTTATCGCTTGTTAAATGTGGTTCTAGATCGTCAAAGGAGTATACAGCGATGACGCCGTCCATGGCTTCTGCGGTGCTTTTGTCGATTGCACGCAAACGGGCGTGTGGATAGGGGCTTCGAACGAAAGCGGCGTGGGTCATGTCCCTGACCCGGATGTCGTCGATATATTTTCCGCGGCCCGTCAGGAGAGCTGGATCTTCTAGTCGTTTGACCCGGTTACCGAACACTTTACCAGTCATGACACGTTCCCTTCCCACTTTCGTATAGGTGAGGCGACTGTACTGGGTTGGCTGACCCATGTCATCTGGGTGTAGGCGCCATAAGATTTTGCAGTACAACATCTAAAAGCCATAACCTCTTGCCAGCTTGCTGGCTTCGCGCCAAAGTTGAGCCATGCAAGGTGGTGGATCTGATAACAAGTTGGGCGGCGTATTACCTGGCCCGTCTATTCGCGCTGTACCCGACGGCGATACCCATGAGAGGCTGATTTGCCCAGATTGTGGATTTATTAGCTACGACAATCCCAAAATTGTGGTTGGCACGGTGGCTTTGTGGCAGAAAAATATACTGCTATGCCGCAGGGCTATCGAACCGCGCAAGGGCTTTTGGACGCTGCCCGCTGGTTATTTGGAAATAGGGGAAACACCAACCGATGGTGCCAAAAGAGAGGCCTGGGAGGAGGCTCGCGCACGACTTGAGATGCGTGGATTACTTGCAGTTTATGCCATTCCACGAATTAGCCAAGTGCAACTCATATATCTTGCTGATCTGGCCTCAGATGATGTGGCGGCGGGCGAGGAAAGCCTTGATGTGGCTTTGTTTTCCTGGGACCAAATCCCTTGGGACGATCTGGCATTTCCGTCGGTGCGCTGGGCGCTCAACCATCATACCGAGGTGGTAGATGCTCTTGAATTTACGCCCCGCAGTAACCCGCCGGGTGAATTCGGCCAAATGAAATAGATCGCACTAGTTCGCCGATATCGGAACAAATTGAATTTATAAATACCTATATTCGTTAAGTCTAAACTATGGGCCAGAATTACTGCCGGTCAGCCCCATAATATTGTTTGCAAAGGTCGTCGAATCAAATGGCCGGAGATCGTCTTCGCCCTCACCTATACCGATGGCGTGGACTGGCAGCGAAAATTTCTCGGCGAGTGCGATTAAGACCCCACCGCGCGCGGTGCCATCGAGTTTGGTGACCACAAGACCGCTAACCGAGGCTAACTCCTTGAAAATTTCTACCTGCGAATGTGCGTTCTGGCCAACCGTCGCATCTAATACGAGAAAACAGCTATGGGGTGCCGTTTCATCCTGTTTTTGAAGTACACGGATGATCTTACCGAGCTCCCCCATCAGATCATCTCGGTTTTGCAAACGCCCTGCGGTGTCGATGAGTAGGAGATCCACTTTATCTCTACGTGCCCGCTCGAGCGCCTCAAAGGCAAGGCCTGCCGCATCGGCACCCGATTCCTTCGCGATCACCGGACAGCCCGCGCGCTCTCCCCAAATCTTAAGTTGTTCGACGGCGGCGGCACGGAACGTATCGCCTGCGACTAGCATCACGGAGAGCCCTCGATCGCAATGATATTTGGCGAGCTTGCCGATCGTAGTGGTTTTGCCAGAGCCGTTGACGCCGACGACTAGTACTACATGTGGCTTGTTGGAGGTAATGGGTTCAAAAGGGATGGCGAACGGTTCTAAAATTTCGGCGATGTTATTTGCAAGTGCTGCACACACTTCTTCCTCTGAAATTTCTTTGTCGAATTTGTCCTCCGCTAATTTGGCGGTGAGCTTGGCTGCAGTGGCAACCCCTAAATCTGCTAAAATTAGCGCTTCTTCTAACTCATTCAGCGTAGCTTGATCGAGCTTCTTCCGGCTGAGTACTGAGGTGATCGAGCCGGTAAGTTGATTTGACGTCCGTGACAGTCCCGCCCTGAGGCGAGATAGCCAACCGGATTGCGGTTCGTCTTTAAGGTTCGTCATGACAAGACCGTCGCCTGCAATCGCGTGCCGTCATGTCCCATAGCGCGGGCTGTCACTACCGTGCCGGGTGTGATCTCCCGGTCGAGCTCAATTTTCAGATAATGAGCGCAATATCCGGTTGCATCTTTTTCTACCAGCACATCAACGTCACGGTTTTCTCTCGCCGTCAGCGCATGGGACATCTGTCGTGTGCCAGCTTCGCGCAGTAAGGCAGCGCGCTTCCGCCGGATAGCATTGGGTACCTGCGGCATGCGTGCCGCTGGTGTGCTCTCACGGGGAGAATACGGAAATACATGAAGATGCGAAAGTTTACAGTCATCAATTAGCGCGAGTGTATTCTCGAACATGGCGTCGGTCTCTGTGGGAAATCCCGCGATTAAATCCGCACCCAAAGTTGCATCGGGTCGGCGTTCGCGGATAGTGCGGCAGACGGCTAACGTATCTGCTCGACCATGGCGCCGCTTCATACGTTTTAAGATTGTGTCGTCGCCCGCCTGAATGCTGAGATGGAAATATGGTAATAGCCGTGGTTCCTCGGCGATCAAATCCAGCAGTTGGTCATCTACCTCCACTGGATCAAGCGAGGATAACCGTAGCCGTGGCAGTTCAGGAACATGCATTAGCAGCCGTTTGGCTAAAGAGCCCAAGCTGGGCTGTCCCGGTAAGTCGTTGCCATAGTCGGTTAGATCGACGCCGGTTAGCACCACCTCTTTACAACCATTATCGACTAGGGTCTCGACCTGACGGATTACCTCGCCAACTGGCACGGAGCGGCTTGGTCCGCGTCCGAACGGGATAATGCAAAAAGTACACCGGTGATTGCAGCCTTGTTGTACCTGCACGAAGGCACGGGACCTTCCATTAAATCCGCTAATTAAATGATTGGCAGTCTCAGTAACAGACATAATGTCGTTGACCTGCACGGAGGTTACGTCGTGCGGGCTATTTTCTGCTAATGCCGTCCAACTCGTCTTATTCAATTTTTCCGCATTACCTAAGACTAAATCAACGCCGTCGATCGCAGCATAGTTAGCCGGGTTGATTTGCGCGGCACACCCGGTGACCACAATACGCTTGCCCGGATGGTTGCGATGGGCGCGACGGATGGCTTGGCGTGCCTGTCGTTCCGCCTCAGCGGTGACTGCGCAAGTATTTATTACGATTACGTCATCGAGTTTGGTTGCTGCTAAATGGTTACGAATGACCTCCGATTCGTAAGCATTCAAGCGGCAACCGAAGGTATGAATATCTATAGAGGGTGTAGGAGTGGTCATGAAACCAGCTCAGTCGTGATCACACCCGAAAAGCTGATTGCCGTTGGTCCTGTCATGATCACATGATCGTCGTCACGCCACTCGATCGATAGAGGCCCGCCATCTAATTGGACCTCTACGCATCGCCCGGTGAGCCCACGCCGGTGTGCTGACACCAGGGCTGCGCAAGCTCCTGTGCCGCAGGCCATCGTAAGTCCGGCACCGCGCTCCCAAACGCGGAGCCGTATTGAATGCATATCCATAATTTGTGCCACGCCGATATTGGCCCGCTCGGGAAAGAAAGAGTGATGTTCAAAATGGGGTCCCAACACTTCCATGGCGATGATGTCCACGTCGTCGACAAAGAAAACGCAATGCGGATTGCCCATGCTGACTGCAACCGGGTCGCTAAGCGGTCCTGAAGAAAGATCGAGATGCAGCGTATCAATCTCATGGCTCAGAGGGACGTCGCGCCAGCTAAGACCAGGTGTGCCCATATTTACCGACACCAACCCGTCATCGCGTGCTTCCGCGGTAAGCACCCCGACATCGGTCTCGATGCGGGCTTGATGGCATTTTTCTTCTTCCATGAGGAGCCTGGCGACGCAGCGGGTTGCGTTTCCACAGGCACCTGCTTCACTACCATCGGCATTGTGAATACGCATAAAGGTGTCCGCAGCCGAGCTGTTTTCAGCTCGTTCCATGACGATAATTTGATCGCATCCCACACCGGTGCGCCGTGACGCGATGGCACGCGCAGCGGTCTCGGTCATCGTGAAAGGACGATCGCGGGCATCGATGATAACAAAATCATTGCCCAGCCCATGCATTTTTGTGAACTGTATCTCACCCATAGCGCCTTATATGGTGCAACCCCCACATTCGTCCAGGGATTTGGGCGTCAATCAATAACTCTCTTAAAACCTTATCATCTGCGTCTTTCTCACCGTCACTGATCTCTCGAGGGATTTCGATTGCTAAGGTATTGGGAAGAAGTCAGAGGATAATGGCAAAAATCTATGTGTTAGGAATGACAACACAACATAATGTCACTCAATCCTCTTGCCGGTGGATGTGCGGTTGATTATGGATGAGGCAAAGAGAAGGAGACTATGGCCGTACTTAAAGATGAAGTCTTAACCGATACCGTTACGAGTTGGTTAGAAGCCTTTGAGGCCGCATTACTAGGGGGTGACGTCGGGTCAATCGAAGGCTTGTTTGTTGCCGACAGCCATTGGCGAGACTTGTTAGCATTTAGCTGGACCATCCAAACAGTTAGTGGTGCGGACGAGCTTTCTGCGGCGCTTGTCGATTTCTCCCAAGCGACACAGGCACACGGGTTCGAAGTTGACGGTGCGCGAACCGCGCCACGGCTGGTAACCCGGGCTGAGATTGAAGTCATCGAGGCGATATTTCGTTTTGAGACTGCATCTGGGTCAGGCAATGGGCTGCTGCGGTTGGTTCCAGGTAACAATTCGGGTGGTCCCCACAAGGCATGGACACTGATGACGGCGCTCAACCAGTTGAAAGGTTTTGAAGAATCCATCGGTGAATTTAGACCAAGTGGTGAGATTTATTCGCGGGATTTCAGTGGCCCAAACTGGTCAGACATCCGGCATACTAAAGTAGGATTTGTCGACCGAGATCCCACTGTGCTGGTGGTGGGGGGTGGCCAGGCGGGGCTTTCCATTGCCGCGCGGCTCGGTCAACTAGGCGTGGATGCACTGATCGTCGATCGCTGGTCCCGCATCGGAGACAATTGGCGCCGCCGTTATCATGCACTCACGTTGCATAATCAGGTGCATGTTAACCATTTGCCTTATCTCGAGTTTCCACCAACCTGGCCGCGTTATATCCCTAAGGACAAGGTAGCTAACTGGTTCGAGTCTTATGTTGAAAGCATGGAGCTTAATTTCTGGACGGAGACTGAGTTTTCGGGCGGGATCTATGACGAAGTAAGCGGTACCTGGTCAGTGGAGTTAGAACGCGGAGGCGGTGAACGTCGTATCGTTAAGCCACAACATATCGTGATGGCGACGGGCGTTAGCGGCGTTCCTAATTTGCCCAATATCCCGAGTTTAAAGGACTTTGTAGGCACGGTGCAGCATTCGAGCGATTATGATGCGGCGCCCACATGGATGGGCAAAAAAGCTCTGGTAATCGGCAGCGGTACCAGTGGCCACGACATCGCGCAGGATTTGTATTCCCATGGCGTAGAGGCCACTTTAGTGCAACGGAGTTCAACATTAATTGTTGGTGTTGAACCTAGCGCACAACTCCCATATGCACTCTACGATGAAGGGCCGCCGCTAGAAGACTGCGACCTGATCGTTACCGGTACGCCCTTTGATCTTTTAAAACGAACTCACCAGCTTATAACCGACCGTAGCCGCGAACTCGATAAAGATTTACTCGACCGGCTATTTAAGGTGGGGTTCAAAATGGATTTTGGGCCTGAAGGAACCGGTTGGCAGTTCAAATATCTCGAACGGGGCGGAGGGTATTACTTTAACGTGGGCTGTTCCGATTTGATCGCTGACGGCGAAATCGGGTTGTTGCAGTACGACAATATCGATCGTTTCGTTGCCGAGGGTGCGCAGCTGAGAAACGGTGAAGTCGTGCCTGCTGACTTGGTTGTGCTTGCAACTGGCTACAAAGGTCAAGAGGTGTTGGTGCGACAATTATTTGGCGAAACGGTCGCTGAACGCGTAGGGCCTATTTGGGGGTTTGATCCCCAGCTTCAGGAGCTTCGGAATATGTGGGTTCGCACGGGTCAGCCCGGCCTTTGGTTTATCGCGGGTAGCTTCGCCCAATGCCGAATCTATTCCAAATTTCTTGCGTTTCAGATCAAGGCTATTGAAGAAGGACTTATAGCGTAGCCAATATTTTGGATCCCTTTATCCTAATTCTTATGTGAGCAGCAGGCTGCCTTAAACCACCTTGTTAATTTTGGGATTGGCGCGGCGGTAGGAATTGTCAGTTGGGTTATAGTAGGCGCGGTCCAATTTGTATGGGCCGCCAACGATTGTCACCGTCCAGGTGTCGTCGGTAAGTGCGGTAAATCCATGTATCTCCGCCGGTGGTGCTACGATGGCCATGTCCTTGGGTTCTAGTACCCGATCGTCGATTATTTCGAGTTCAGCGTGTCCGTCGCGGCTGCCGTCGTCCTTGCGGTCGTAGACTGTGTGGTGCAACCGTCCACTATAGAGTGCCAGTGCTTCCCAGATGCCGTGATCGTGAGGTGGAATATCTTTGTCCTTGGGCATGTGATCGAAGGTGATCGACATGTCGCCGTCATAGTAAAGATAACGCGATTCATCGATATGATTACCAGCACGAAAGACGCCCACAGTGCTGAGGTCGTTATCGAGGAACCGCGTGATGGGTGATCGCAGTACATTGAGCAGCTTCGGTCCATCTGAACCGTGGGCAGTCATTTGGCGTTGGACTTCCTGCGCAAGATCACGAATTGTGTAAGTGTCGGACAATTTTGAAGCCCCCTGAATTTATTTAACTTGGGCGACTATAAGGAAAAAAATTCACAGATAAAAATTTCTCTTAATCCGAGGTGGGCTGATACCCATTATTTTCTCCGAGCGCCTCCTCACGGTAGAGACCCAACGATTCCATGACCGGCAGGTCGTTGAAAGAAAATAGGCAAGCATCATCCCTATCGGATAGATTGGCGTGCTCGTGAAAGGACCATGACGGAACACAGAATATATCCCGTTCTTGCCAGTCGAATCGTTTGCCTTCGATGACAGAGTAACCGGAACCTTTCGCCACTTGATAAAGAAAGCTACCAGTATGACGATGTGCTTGGGTCCGTTCCCCAGGTCGAAGCATTTGCATGGCCGCGCCGATGGTCTGCATTACATGACCACCTGTCTTCGGGTTCACGTATTGCATCATCACCCCGTCAAATGCCGAGCCATCACTTACCTTCGAATACTGTAATAGGGCGTCGTAGGTCGGCGCCCACTCGTACTTGAAGAGCGGTGAATATCCTTTTGACCAATCCTGGTGAGCAGGGCGCAAGCCGGGCGCACCCCAGGCATGTGAAACGTCGTCTACCGGATGTGTTATCGCTTGTTGCAGGTCTGGATGGACTGCATAAAAATTGGCTTCGAGTGCGTTGACCAGTGGTATGTCGAGGCCGTCCTGCCAGATGCATGGTGTGCCGTCCTCAGCGACCGCATGCTCATGCCAAGTGCCGTTAGGCGTTAGCACAAAGTCATTGGGACCTAGGGTGATTTCATGGCCGTCGACAATGGTGTAGGCGCCGTTGCCTTCCATGATAAATCGGAGGGCTGAAGCCGCATGGGTGTGGGCTGTCGCCCGCTCACCCGGATGCATGACTTGTAGTCCCGAATAGAGCCAGCCCACTGCCGCAGCGACGTCTTTGCGGCCGGGATTGTTGAGGTAAATCACGCGTCGGCCAGCGTCTTCAGGCGTAACCAATTCTACTGATTTCAAAACATAATCGCGTAGGTCCTTATAACGCCAGATAACAGGAATTGAGGTTGATTTGGGCTCCCAAGGTTCGATGGCATTGGCCACCGTCCACAAGGGTGCGGCCTCAAGCTCTTCTAGCCGATCATAATAAGCATCGAGCTCCGGGCTATCGGCGACATTTGCGCGTCCGGCAACATCTTCTCGAAAATTGTCGCGTTTTTTTTGCAAAATTCCGTTTCTCGACCAATTTATGCAAGTCATCGACGTTCAAAGTCTATGCTCCCTCGATAAACGAGTCCATCTCAGCCCTTAGTTTCCTCTTTTGATGATTTGCGTTGTTCTCGTTTATGAATTACTGAATTCATATAATATTTTTGAACGATTGGGGGTTTCAGGCGGGTGTATAAAGGCGTGTTGATACCGGTTATCACACCGTTTCACGAAGATAACAGTGTTGACGAGCCAGTCCTTCGCGAGCTTGTGGAATTCTACGTAGGTGCGGGGGTACATGGGCTATTCGCGCTGGGGTCCTCGGGCCAAGGCCCCGTGTTAGCAGAAGCTGAACGCAAAGCCACCGCCGAGATAATTCTAGATCAAGTCGGCAAGAGAATACCGGTCATCATTCATGTGGGATGCGCCGATACTCCGACAACCGTGTCGTTAGCCATACACGCAGTTAATGCCGGGGCAGACGGAATAGGCGTCATTCCACCTTATTACTATTGTGATGCACCCCAATCAGCAATTCTGGAGCACTATAGAACGGTGTCTGATGCCGCTGACGTGCCTATCTTTATTTATGAGAACCCAAAATATTGTGGAATTTCTATCTCTCCCGAATTCGGTGTGCAGCTTAAAAACGAGGTTCCAAATATTCGTGGTATGAAGGTTGCTTATGGTGCCGGGGCCATGGCCGATTACGTTAAAATGTTTCCAGACGACGTTTCCGTGTTTACCGGTAATGGCGATATATTTGGCTTGGTGCCGTTTGGTGTAGCAGGAATGATCAATCCGCCAACCAGTTCGGTGCCAGAGCTGTGTGTTGCGCTTTATCGCGCGCTCGAAATTGAGAACTATAGCGAGGCGCGCGATCTGCAAGATAAGGTTAACCACATCACACAAATGTTCATTGCTACCCAAAAACGTCACGGACGCGGTACGCTGGGTGAAACCTACCGGGTTCGTGGATTTGATGTGAAACGGTTTCCGCGCTGGGCGACTGAACCATTGCCTAAGGAAGCCAGAGACGCCATTCGCACCGCTTATCGCGACGTTGGAATTTTAAATTAATTCAATTGAAACCGGGAGCCTGATAACACCATGAAGATCACCAACGCAGATATCCCGCTGGTTGGATCCGGTACAGCGGGTGGTGACTGGCTGCGCCGCTACTGGCTTGCCGTCGGTACCACTAAGGAGCTATTTGATATTCCGCAGGCAGTGCGCGTCTTAGGCGAAGATCTGGTGCTCTTTCGCGATCTAAACGGCCAAATTGGGCTGGTTGGGCAACATTGCTCTCATCGTGGGAGCTCGTTGGAGTATGGAGACATCGAGGAACGCGGGATCCGGTGTCCGTATCATGGTTGGCTTTACGATGTGAACGGCAATTGTCTCGAGCAGCCTTCCGAGCCCAAAGAAGCCCAGTTCTGTCATAAAGTGCGGCATTTGGCTTATCCCGTCCGCGAGCAAGGCGGGTTAATATTCGCCTATCTAGGGCCTAACCCTGACCATCCGCCACCCTTTATTAATTTTTCGCCACTAGTGGATCATGGTGGCCAGCGTCTCGTCGAGGACACACGCCATTTCGACTACAACTGGTTTAACTTCTATGAGAACAGTGCCGATCCCGCTCATGTATGGATCTTGCACGGCGCCAGCGGCTACGGCCAGCAAACCTGGGGTGACCGTTTCTTCAGCGTCGTCAACCCTCCTGACTTCGAGCCGGTGGAGACGCCCTATGGCATGAAAATTGTGATGAGCAAGCCCGGTAATGAGCCAGGCACTCAAGTGATCGACGAAATGAGCATGGGATTTCCAAGCATACTACAGGTGGGTGATACGCCCTATGTGCATGCCAAGGTGGACCCAGAGCTCGGCATCAACTCTGGATCGGGATACGAGCATCTCATGTTCCTGACGCCTAACGACGATAGCCACTTTATGCTGTTTACGGTGGATTATTATACCGGACCTCAACCCGATATGTTCGAGCGCTTGTCAGAGATGCGCAAACGCGAACTGCCAATTCAAGAGGTAAAACCTTACGACAAGCGGCCGCTTATGCCATTTCGCGGTAACGTGCGACAGGAAGATATTGTCGCTCAAGGCACACAGAATTTGGTAGGGCGTCGCGATGAACATCTTGGGCCCTCAGACCGCGGTGTGATCATGTTGCGGAAGATAGTGCGTGAGGCTATCCAGGCAACTGCCGAGGGCCGTGATCCCAAGGGCGTACATCTAAAAGAGAATTCAGAGGGGCTGGTCACTATCGATTCTTTCGTTGGTGTCCGGCCGGAAGGGTAGGAGTAGAAGCATATATGCGCATCGTCGTTACAGGAGGCAGTGGTCGGCTCGGCACATATACTGTTCGCTCCCTGCTGGAAGCAGGCCATGAAGTGCTCAGTCTTGACCGAGTACCTCCGGCTGAGGAGTTATGTGATAGCTGGGTCTCTGACTTATCCCAAATTGGAGATCTATATCAGGCGTTCAAGGGCGTCGACGCAGTGGTTCATCTTGCCGCATGGCAGTCGCCTGGCCTGACAACCGACAGCGCGACCTATTCCAACAATGTTACCGTGAGCTATAACGTCCTGAAGGCCGCTACCGATATGGACGTCGGCCGCGTCGTCATGGCCTCCAGCATCGCGGCATACGGGTTTACCTACGCTGTCAAATTCTGGCAGCCGGATTATCTGCCGTTGGACGAGGATCACCCGTGTGCGCCGCAGGATCCCTATGGGCTTTCCAAGATTACCGGTGAGCGTCTCGCCGACTCGTTTGTTTCCTACACTGGTACATCGGTTATTAGTCTGCGTATCAGCGGTGTCAATTTTGACCTGACGTACCAGTCTTTGTTGGACCGTTGGGCTGATCCTGGCGCCAAGATTGGCACATTTTGGAGCTATATAGACGCGCGCGATGCCGGCAACGCTTGCCGTCTTGCTGCCGAAACTAACTTCAAGGGTCATAAAATTTGTAATTTAAGCAACGATATTAGCCGCTATCGTGAGCCTACAGCGGAATTGATCCAAAAATTTCTGCCCGGAACCAAAATCCGCGAAGGGTTTTCCAGCCATTTTGGCGGACTCGATAATACACGGATTAAAAATCTCCTCGGTTTTGAGGCGCAATTCGATTGGCGGGACCATATTACCGCTGAGGGGAAACCTATTTCATAATGATGGGGAATGCGCGATGAAGTCGGATTTTTAGTTCGTATGAAGACCAAAAAAAAAATACGTTTATCCCAAATAAAAGCTTTGCGCAGAATCCCGTCCGCTGTTAAAAACCGCCGCGCTTAAAATTTAGAAAGGCCAAAATAGATGGCGATGATGAGCCCACTGATGAAATTATTTGGGCAATCACCCTTCAAACCACTGCAGGAGCACATGCGCGTGGTCGTCGATTGCGCCAATGAAGTCCCTAGTCTGTTCGAAGGGGTTTATGAAGATGACCGGGATGCCGTGGAGCGGGTGCGCCAAAAGATCTACGATCTCGAAAATGAGGCCGACAGCATTAAGAATGAGCTAAGATCTCATTTGCCGAAAAGCATGTTTATGCCCGTCGATCGCCGAGATTTGCTCGAAATTCTTGATTTGCAGGATTCGATCGCTGACACCGCCCAGGACATTGCCGGGATGATGGTCGTAAGGCGAATGAAACTGCCGAATGTGGTTCACGAACCCATGATGTTACTAACTCGCCGCTGCGTCGACGCCTGTGCGCAGTTAGCAAAGATCATGGAAGAAATGGACGAGCTGGTTGAGACCGGCTTCCGTGGGCCGGAAGCGGATAAGGTCATGTATATGATCGACGAACTCAACAAGATCGAAACTGATACCGATGTGCAGGCGATCTCCGTCATGCGCCTCTTGTTTGAGAATGAAGATGAAATGGGTCCTGTCTCTACCATCATGTGGGACCGCGTCATCCACTGGATCGGGGATCTAGCCAACTTTGCCGAACGAGCGGGCAACCGACACCGGCTTCTTATTGCCAGATAAGGCGCTTTCAAGACAATCCATAAACTCCATCGTAGATAGTATTAAAAATTGGAGATCATCGCACAACACGGCCCGACCCTAATTATCATCGCCTTGATATTTGGCTTGTTTATGGCGTGGGGGATAGGGGCAAACGATGTTGCCAACGCGCTGGGTACATCTGTAGGGTCCGGCGCGATTACCGTCAAAACCGCGATCATCGTTGCCGCTATTTTCGAATTCGCCGGCGCCGCGATCGCGGGCAGTAACGTCACTCGTACCATACGAAAAGGTATAATTGATCCGACACAAGCCGCCGATAAGCCGGAAATCATCGTTTTTGGTATGATCGCTGCCTTGTTGGCGGCTGGTTGTTGGCTGGCAATTGCTTCTACCAAGGGTTGGCCTGTTTCCACCACGCATTCCATTGTGGGTGCCATCGTCGGATTTGCCGTGGCTGGAATTGGTTTGGAAGCTGTGGCCTGGGGCAAGATCAGCTTCATCGTGGCGAGTTGGGTAGTATCGCCGGTGTTGGGCGGCGGTTTCGCCTTATTGTTGATGCTCAGCATCCATAAGTTGATATTCAATGCCGAAAAGCCATTTGAAGCCGCGGTCAAGTGGGGGCCATTTTATATTTTTCTGGTGGGGTTTGTAATTTCCCTCGTGACCCTATTCAAAGGGCTTAAACATCTGAATATAGATCTCAGTATTCCGGCAAGTTTTCTGATTTCGATCGTAATTGGAGTATTCGTTGCCCTGATTGGTAGGCATTTCATTCGCCGCGTCAAAATAGATGAAGAAGCCGACCGCGAATTTCATTTCGCGAGCGTAGAGAAGGTATTTGCACCCATGATCGTGTTTACCGCCTGTGCGATGGCCTTTGCGCACGGCTCCAACGACGTTGCCAATGGCGTTGGGCCGCTGGCGGCGGTCTACGGGCTCGTCCAGTCTGGGGGTGAGGTAACACAAAAACTCGCCATGCCGTTCTGGATTCTCGCGTTGGGTGGATTTGGCATCGTGCTTGGTCTGGCGACGTATGGCTACAAAGTAATGCGGACCATAGGCGGTAGGATCACCGCATTGACGCCGACTAGCGGCTTTTGCGCTACGGTTGCCGCGGCGATTGTGGTTGTCCTTGCATCACGCACCGGAATGCCCGTCTCCACCACCCATATTGCCGTCGGCGCGGTAATGGGAGTGGGTCTGGCGCGTGGGTTTGCGGCACTCGATCTCCGTGTGGTCGGCAGCATATTTGTTGCTTGGGTGGTGACTTTGCCGGCGGGTGGTCTTCTTGCCGCTGCGTTTTTCTTTATGTTCCGCGGAATGTTCATTCCGTGAATGAATGACAAGGCGTAGAAAGAAAAATAAGCGTTTTTCAAAGACCCCCAACTAGATACAACACCTCAAACGATATGACCGGTTAATTACGATTGATTGCCAGTCAAAGACTGAGCGCAATTAAATCGCGGAATTGTCGAATGGTTGATTGGCAGGCACGGGGGTCGGCTTGTAAGGAACAAACATAGGAATAATAATTTAAACGGCAGGCGAGGCTGGGGTCGCGATCGCACCAATGCCCGCAATCGGCTACTTGAGCTTGACGGGGTCTGTACGTCTACCCTGGTATTACTTTGTCGGTACCTTTTATCTGAATGCGAAAACCCGAGCGGGTGTTGGGATAGTAGTCCCAAAGTGCCCTATGATGTGTACATCGATTGTCCCAAAAGGCGATAGAATGAGGAGACCAGTCAAACCTCACCTGGAAGTTGGGGTGAGCACCATGCTGGAACAAATAGCCTAGAATTGCATCGCTCTCATCTTTTGAAACGCCACAAATTCTAGTCGTAAACACAGGATTGACAAACAGAAGCCGCCGTCCAGTGACCGGGTGTTTGGCGATTATTGGTTGTTCGGTTACTGGTAGTTTGTTGCTTGTGGTCTGCGCGAAGGCTTGGGCACCATCATGCAGGGCCGTAACGCCTTCCAGATAGCTCTTCATATTATCTGACAAGGCATCATATGCCGCATACATGCTCGCGAACATCGTATCGCCCCCGCCATCCGGCGGCACTGTGTGGATATAGAGGATAGTGCCCATGGGTGGAACTTCCATGCAGGACTGGTCGGTATGCCACATCTCGTTACCCGACACCGACGTGGAGGTTTCGTCGAAATGCAATGCCCGGACTTCCGGATGATCCCCGCCGAGCTGTTTGGAATTTGTGCCGTCCCCGCCCACGCTTATATGAAGTGTACCAAAATGCGCTCCCAAAGCCTTTTGCGTGTCATGGGTTAGTTCTTGATCTCGGAAGAACAGCACCTGATGTTCCATTAACGCATCATGCAGATCCTGGACCACCAGGGGGTCTAATGATTTGTTAAGGTCAATATTTTCTACCATACCACCGATATTGGGAGTTACCGGCGTTACGCGGATTGTCTCATAGGCCATGGTTGTTCCCTCCCTTGCTGTGGTGGGTCTGTCGGCA
>CAYZMI010000029.1:0-1935 GCA_964479475.1 uncultured Rhodospirillaceae bacterium
ACATCGGAAGAATCGCGGGAGATGCGCGATGTTCAAGCCCGCATCGACCATATGAAAGAGCTGGAGATCGATGTCCAGGTCCTTTATCCGACATTGTTTTTACGCCCTATCACGAATAACGCTGAAATCGATTATGCCTTATGCAAGGGCTACAACCGATGGCTCGCCGACATAAATAAACAATCGCCTGAGGAATTGCGCTGGGTTGTTTGTCCGCCACTCCTGTCGATGGACCGCGTACGTGAAGAGCTGAAGTTCGGTAAAGAAAATGGTGCCTGCGGCATCTTCATACGCGCATTGGAAGCTAACAAAATCATTTCAGACCCCTATTTCTTCCCATTGTACGAAATGGCAGCAGAATTCGATTTACCGGTTTGCCTCCATTCGGGAGTTGCCAGTTTCGACGTACATGAGGTTTATCGTGACGAACCGGGTTTCAATAAGTTTAAGGTGACCGGTGTCGGCTGTTTTCATCAACTCTTGTGGAACCACATACCGCAGCAATTCCCGAAGGTTCGCTGGGGATTTGTTGAACTCAGTGCTCAGTGGGTCCCATACGCACTCAACGATATAGAGCTCCGTATGCAGCGCCGCGGCGAGGAACTCCCCGATGACGTGCTCGGCGACAACAACATGTTTGTCGCATGTCAGGTCACCGACGATTTAGACTATGTCTTGGATCGGGTAGGTGATGACAATATCGTCGTGGGTACCGACTACGGCCACAACGACACCTCAACGGAGATCGAAGCACTGCGCAAGCTGCGAACCGATGGCAAAATACCAGCCAAATCCGCGGACAAAATCTTAGATGACAACGCAAAAAAGCTATACGCCCTCAACTGATTTCCCGTAGTTTATCGTTAAGGCGTCGGGCCGGTTGTTCCGGCCCGTTTTACTGTTGTCTTCTTAAAATTCTCAATCAAATAATTGAGGGTGGAAAAGGAGGCCAATATCTGCCTATTCTTTCCACAGTTCGTTAGAACATTATGAGGAGGAATTAATGACCAAGAAAATTTTCGCGACTGTTGCGGGTGTTGTTGCGCTCGGGCTGACGGGCGGAACGAGTGCCGTCGTCGCACAAGATGTTTCAAGTGTCTATAAAGACCGAACGGTTACAATTCTTGTTGGATACGGCTCTGGCGGCACTTATGGCCGGACGTCACTATTACTCGGCGAACACATGGGCAGGCAAATTCCAGGCAAACCCAACATGGTCGTTCAGCATATGCCAGGCGCGGGCGGCCTAAAAGCCACCAACTACTTCTACAATGTTGCACCAAAGTATGGTCATAACCTTCTAATGCCGCCGGAAATGACTGTTGTGTCAGAGCTTCTGCGGCCCAAGAAAGTCAAATTCAAGTGCAAAGAATTCACTTGGCTAGGCCGCGTGTTCGGCCAAAACAGCACGCTAGTGGTGCGTCGCGACTCAGGGATCAAATCCTTGGACGACATCAAAAAGAAGCAAGTTATTCTTGCTTCAAGCGGCAAGGGTTCGCCAACATTCCTAATTCCTTCAGCGTTGAATGCACTAGTAGGCACTAAGCTCAAAATCGTGACCGGTTATAAGGGTTCGCAAAAAATGCAGTTCGCGATGGAACAGGGCGAGGTTCAGGGTGTGACGCTGGGTTGGACTGCGTGGATATCCGGTCGGCCGCAATTCTTTACTGGCGGTAATAAGTCATTCGCATTACCGCTAGTCCAAAGCGGCTATACACCTCAGAAAGGCATCGAGAAAATCCCGATGGTCCGCGATCTTCTTAGTAGCGAAGACGATAAGCGGGTAGCACGGATGCTTGGATCAGCCGCGGTATTAGGTCGCGGATTAGTGTTGCCGCCAGGCGCACCGAAGGCACTAGTTAAGCCGCTGCGGGCAGCTTTCTGGTCGATCAACCAAGACAAAGAATTCATCAAGGATGCCTATAAACGCGGTCT
>CAYZMI010000029.1:2035-7005 GCA_964479475.1 uncultured Rhodospirillaceae bacterium
GGATCACGTTTTTTTGGATCACCAAATCCTCCGCCGCCAGCCTTTTCGAGAAAAAACCCTTCACCGGCCTTCATCTCATAACGTCCAGCAGCCGCGAGAGGGGTTTCGTCACCATTGTGCCCAACCTTGACAAATTGACTTGGCGATCCGTCTTGGCCGCCACCTACACCGGTAGCGGGAAACTTTGCACGCTCATATCGCCGCACGACAGTGGCGTCTTGGAGGAGTTGATAGCGACGACGAAATACTGTTCCTCCCCGATACTCCCCAGCTCCGCCAGAATCGGGTATCATGGCCATCTCGGTCACCCGGCAGGGGTATTCGGATTCCAAAATTTCGATGGGCGTGATGTGCAGGTTAGATAGGTGGGTCGCCGTAGCCGAACAGCCATCATGACCGTAGCCGCCACCATATGCGGACCCCATAATTTCGTACTGCATGCTGGAATGACCGACGCGGCCGCCCCCCTGCCAGGATATCAGTAATGAGCCCGATGAACCTGAGCCAGCAATGGCACGGGTCGGGGTGAATTTAGACATAGCGTCCAAAATAACATCCACCAATCTAAGATTGGCCTTTTGATACGATGACACCGGTGCCGGTGGGAGTGCGTTGGTGACCGTGCCAGGCTTGAGGATGATATCGACTACGTCACCCATACCACCATTATAATGTAATTCATGTGGTCCGAGCGCACCGACGAGGCAGTAGAATACGCATGCCTCTACCATTGATGGTCGTAAATTGACCGGCCCGCGCGCTTGAGGTCCAGAGTCAGAGAAATCGAATTTAGCTTTATCACCCTTAATAGTTATTGTAGCGGCGAACTTAACGGGTGTTTCGCGGTCCACACCGTCATCATCCATATAACCCACCGCCGATGCGGTCCCGTCGGGCAAAGCTTCGATGGCCTTTCGCAGTTCCTCCGCGGCTCCGTCGAGGATGGCATCGAATGCACCGATCACCGTATCCGCTCCGAAGCGTGCGGCATAATCCTTTAGGCGAGCTACACCCATATTGGTGGCCGCAACCTGAGCGTGCACATCGCCTCGGACCAAATCGGGATGCCTACTGTTGCCCAAGATGACACGCTCAATGTCGGTGTCCAGATTACCACGCCGGTGAAACTTAATAGGCGGCAGCAAGAGACCCTCATGATACATCTCGGTGGAATTAGCTGAGGTAGACCCGGGGTTGGTGCCACCAATATCTGCCTTGTGCGCGATTGAGGCTGAAAATCCTATGAGTTCACCATCGGAGATAATTGGCGCGACGAACCCCATGTCGGAGACATGCGGCATGCCGGCCTCATAGGGGTGGTTGGATACAAAGACGTCACCGTCTTGCAGGTCGTCGATTTCGTAATTTTTAAACATATTTTCGACGAAGGTCCGGTACGCGATGCCATGGAAAAACATCGGCGGTGGAATAATCAGACGACCTCGCTTGTCCAGTATCACGCAGGAAAAATCCTTGGATTCCCGGATGATGGTGGAATAACCAGAGCGGTAGAAATGGTAGTGCATCTCGTCTACCAGGCTCGAGACCTTGTTGCGGAGCACCTGTACCGTGACTGGATCTACTCGGAGTGATGCGGTATCGGCCTTTCCGTTCATTTCTATCGCTCCCGACTAAGGATGAGGTTGGTGTAACCGTCGACCCGCGCCGACCAGCCAACAGGCACAACGATGGTTGCATCGAATTGCTCGACAATAGCGGGACCGTCGAGCAATGCCCCGATTGGTAGCCTGTCACGTTCATAAAGAATGGTCTCGGTGCCCTCAATTCCATCGAAGAAAACCCTCCGAATACCTTTAACCGCAACCTCTGGCACGAGGGTTTCAGTGACCTCGTCCTTAGAAACTGGCTCGTATTTAGGCACAGCAACACGCAACCGCACTCGATAAGAGACAACTTCCACCGGCCGGTCCTTAGCCGCGTGGCCATGAATTTGCGCGTGTTGGTCATCAAACCTAACGCGTGCCTCATCTAAATCAGATGCCTCGAGAGCTCCACTGCTACCAAGTCCGTCGAGTGATACACGGAGCTCGTAACCCTGGCCTGTGTAACGCACGTCGAGTTCCCGTTCAAATCGCGCACCGCCAAGTGCAATGCCTTCTTCTTGAAGATCAGCAAGACCGCGCGCTTCGAGTTCCTGGAATATGGTTTCAGCGTGAGTAGGCGAGACTTGATCCATTGGGCGCAACTCGGACCGCACATAATCGTGCACGATGTCAGTGCACAAAAGTCCAAGCGCCGAGAACGCTCCGGGGCGTGGGGGTACAAAGATGCGCGTCATACCCAGTTCTTCGGCTACCGCGGCTGCATGCACCGCACCAGCTCCACCAAACGGAAGAAGCGTAAAATCTTGTGGATCGACACCGCGCTTAGCACCAAATACTTTTACTTCATCCGCCATACGTAGATCCACAATACGGCGGATACCGGCAGCAGCCTCCCGAACACTCATACCCATGGGATCGGCAATCTTTCCTTTCAACGCGGCTTCGGAAGCGGCTACATCTAGGGTCTGCAAACCGCCAAGAAAATAGTCTGGGTTCAAAAATCCCAACACGATATCTGCGTCGGTGACAGCGGGATGTTCCCCGTCCTTACCATAACAGGCGGGTCCCGGATCAGCGCCAGCGCTTTGTGGCCCAACACAAAGAAACCCGCCACGGTCGATCCAGGCAATTGAACCTCCGCCCGCTGAAATAGTGGTCAAATCCAGAGCGGGCACACCCATGGGCCTACGATCGACCACTACTTCGGTAACCTCCAACGGCGTGCCGCCCTCTATAAAGGCGATGTCGCAAGACGTGCCGCCCATATCAAGGGTAACGATACCATTTTGCGCATCATCGCCCGCTAGATAAGCGCTTGCCTGTGCTCCCGCTGCGGGGCCAGAAAATAGAGTATAAACCGTCTTACCACCCTGCACGGCAGCGGTGAACGGCATCACGCCCCCATTGGATTGCATCAGAAAGCGCTGCTGCGTTTCAACACCCCCCTTATCGAGCCCTTTATTGAGATCCCCAATATAGTCAACTAGTACCGGACCGAGGTAGGCGTTCAAAAGTGTAGTGGAGAGCCTCGGCCATTCGCGAATACGCGGCAAAACTTCGGACGACAGCGATACGTGCGCGTCCGGGGACTCTTCCAGTATGACCTCGCGGGTACGATTTTCGTGGGCGGGGTTAGCGTAGGAAAACAGGTAACACACTGCAATGGAAGTCGCACCTGCCTCGAACAATTCCGCGGCAGCAGTACGCACCATATCTTCGTCTAGGGGCGTTACCTCAGCACCTTCCCAATCTACCCTACCAGCGACTTCGCGTGTCATACTTTGTGGAGCCAAATGCACTGGCTTGTCGTAAAAATAGTCGAAGGGATTGCCATCACGTCCTTGGCTTTGGACTTCCTGCACAGCGTTATAGCCCTTAGTTATCAGCAACCCGACTTTGGCACCCCGCATTTCCAAAAGTGCGTTGGTGGTTATTGTCGTCCCATGTGAAAAGAACTCTATCGCCCCTGGCTTCGTACCCTTAGTGAAAAAATTATTGACCCCGTTCAATACCCCAATTGCGGGGTTGTGCGGTGTAGAGGCAACCTTTTCCACTTCGATCTCGCCTGTCTTAGGATTTAGCAAAACCAGATCAGTGTGCGTCCCGCCAACATCGACGCCAATGCGAAAATTGGAACTGTTATTCATGAGATTATTGAATTACCACTCTGCCTGCCCTGTGCCCCTGAAAATTCGCTGAAAGTCTCTAGTGACCGGAAGGCATTACATACAGTTCCGGCGCGAATTCGATGAATTTATTGTTGAAGATGTTTTTAGCTTACGGCGCGTTATGTGTCACGCGGGGTTGCAGGATACCAACCTTTCTATTCCACTCTTCTACTATTGAACATCATATCCCAACACATCAAATTGGTAGAACTTCTGTGAATCCACTAATTGTGTTTTTACATCGCCAGATACGAATTTGGCCCAAATTTGCCTTTGTTTCATCTGCGTTAAGTGATAAATGCTAGGCAATTATTAACCAAATATGAATGGATCAATTCCGCTAATTTGAATGGGAGAAACTAAATAATGACGACTAACGAAATACCTATAAAATTGGCAGTAATGAATGCGGTTCATGACCTGCCGGTATTGGTGGCCCGCGACGAAGGGTATTTCAAAGACGAGGGACTCGATATCGAGTTCGTTACAACACCCGGCATGGCCCAGGTCACCACGTCGCATACAGTTCAATTTGACTCTGTGTTCGAGCGTCCCCTGGATTCGGTTTATAACGACGGCGGTATTGATCAATTTCGTATGTGCGAATGGGGTATTGTCAAACGCGCTGTCGAGGCAGAAGCCAAAGGATTGCGCTCACGTAAAATCGTTTCTCTTGGTGCATCTATGTCAAAGTTTGCGATCGTAGTTAATTCGGACTCAAATTATTATGAGCCGGAAATGCTTAAGGACAAACCGATTGCGGTAACTCCCAATAACGGTTCGCATTTCGTGACTTTGAAAATGGTGGAAGGCTTCTTGGCCAAAGGACATGTCACGGTAACAAATGCTGGCTCTATGCCGAAACGCATTGAAGCACTCAAAAACGGTGAGGTCGCCGCGGTCAGTTTAATGGAACCTTGGATCAGCGTCGCCGAAAAAGAAGGCTTCCGCATCCTGATGGAATCGCATTCAACCCGTGCTGAAGCTGCAGGCGACGACCTAGATGGCCCAACGCTAATCAAGATGTTCCGTGCACAGACACGTGCCTGCGAAGTACTAGCAAAAGACCCTACGCCTTACATACATTATTTCGTCAATGAAACCGGCGGGCGGTTGGATGCCAAAGACTTCCGCCATCAGCGGTTATTGCATGCACCGCCACAGCCCTATACGCGGGAACGCTGGGACGACACATATAATTGGACTGTCGGCTGGAATATGACCGTCCCAAATGCAA